>CABUJN010000026.1:0-27531 GCA_902491935.1 uncultured Collinsella sp. | reverse complement strand
TTATATCCCGCCCCTCCGGCGCCACACGGGAGCTGAGTCAACGTTATCGGGCCCGGCATTCAGAAAAGTCAGTGCAGCAAAATGGCGATGCGGATGGGGTTAGCGCTCGTAGATTAAGTTACCTGCCAGGTAGGTGGCCTGAACTTTGGTGTCCTGGAGCTCTTGTGGGTCGATGGTGAGTGGGTTTTGGTCCAGGACTACCAGGTCGGCGTATTTGCCGGGTTCCAGGCTGCCGAGGTTTTGCTCGTCGCCCGCTGCGTACGCGCTGCCCAGGGTGTAGTTGCGCAAGGCAGTTGCCGCGTCGATGCGCTCGCTGGGGAGCCAGCCGCCCTCGGGC
Organism: uncultured Collinsella sp.; assembly: GCA_902491935.1. Lineage (GTDB taxonomy): Bacteria > Actinomycetota > Coriobacteriia > Coriobacteriales > Coriobacteriaceae > Collinsella. The sequence goes on along the minus strand of CABUJN010000026.1, from coordinate 27,194 downwards.
CAGTGACTGCGAGGGTCTTGGCGCGTGATGGCCGTGTAGAGCACGTTCATGCTGGTAACGGCCGTGATAGGGCTGTCGGTACCGAAGGCTTGGCGAATGCCGCGCTGCTGATAAGTTGCGAACGGCCACATGATGCGGCTGCGCTCCAGGCCCAGGTCGCGCTCCGGGCCACCCGGGTCGAGCGTGATATGGCAGGGCTGGCTCGAGGCAATGACGTTGAGCTTGCGCAGACGATCGATGTCCTGAGGCAGCAAATTCTCCAGATGCTCGAGCGTGTTATGACCGTGCGGGGGCAGACCGTAGAGCTCTGCCGCCTCCTCAAAGATATCGAGCGCAGCATGGATGGCACCGTCGCCGATAACGTGGATGCGCACGGCGTGGCCGCGCTCGGCTGCCGCCAGAACCAACTTGCGCATGCGCTCGATAGGAACCGTCAGTCGACCCTGATCGCCCGGGAAGCGTGGGTTGGTATAGGGCTCAGTAAGGTATGCGGTATGCTCGCTCGACACGCCGTCGAAGAACTGTTTAAAGCCTGGCGCCGAGAGCAGCGCGTTGTTCGCGTAGCGGGTCTGGAGTTCTTCCAAGCGCGATTGGTCATCCAGCAGCGTGGGAAACAAATGGGCGCGGATGCCCAGCTTGCCAGCGGCTTGCAGCTTGTCGTAAACATCGTCGCGAATAAAGTCGCAGCCCGGCATGGGCATGAGCGACATATCGCAGATCGAGGTGATGCCTTGCTCGGCCATACGCTTCATCTGGTCGGCGTAAGCGCTCGCGATGCGGTCCTCGCCCAGCCACTCCAGGCAGCGCGGCAGCAGCTGCATAGCAGCTGCCTCGTGAGCGATACCCGTAAGCTCACCGCTTGAGTCTTTGTCGTAACTGCCACCCGCCGGAGGCTCGCTGTCGCGTGTCACGCCGAGGGCTTCGAGTGCGCGGCTGTTGAGCCACAGGGTATGCCCATCGCCCGAGTACATAACGCAGGGGCGATCGGGGAAGGCGGCGTCGAGGGAGGCCTTGGTAGGGTGCTCGGGCGGATCCCAGCGGTAATCGCGCCAACCCTGGGTCACGACCCAGGCGTCGTCGGGCAAGCCTTGGGAAAACTCGCGTGCATGCTGCACCAATGCCGCCTCGGACGTACCCATATCCATGAGCATGTACGGCGAGGAACCGACCGAAGTATGGAAGAAATGCAGGTGCGCATCGTGGAAACCGGGGCAGATGAATTGCTCACCGTAGTCGACAACTGGCGCGGCGGCAGGGGCGGCGTCAATCACGTCATCGGGCGCACCGACTGCGACGATACGATCGCTTGCAATGGCAATCGCCAGCTCGCGGGCGGCATCGATGCCGTCTTGCGCGGTAAAGACGTTCTTGGAGCGGATAATCCGATCGATATGCTGCATGGGCATCCCCATCTCTGGCAGGAATTTCAACACCCCCGAGTGTACTCCCCCGCCCTTGTAACAAAACCCCAAGCGGCAAACGGCAACTTTACCAGCCCTAGCGGCAGGTGGCATACTGGAGAGAGCCTGTACGATTTTGCGATCAACCCAGCAAGGAGCAAATCGACCATGACGAAGACCAAGGCACAGCAGATTATGGCGGCAACCGAGGTTCGCGCGGCAGACGACGTCACCGCGGCCATCCAGGATATCGCCGCCGAGTTTGAACCCTACATCATCAAGCAGCGCCGACACTTCCATAAGCACCCGGAGCTGAGCCTTGCCGAGGAGCGCACGACTTCCGACATCGCCAACCAGCTCGACGCCATGAATATCCCCTACGAGCGTCCGCTCAAGACGGGCCTGGTGGCGACACTTCGCGGCACCGCGCCCGATGCCTACCGCGAGGACGGCACGCCGCGCCGCCGCATCCTGCTGCGCGCCGACATCGACGCCTTGCCTGTCACCGAGCAAACCGGCGAGGAGTTCGCCAGCGTCAACGAGGGCTGCATGCACGCCTGCGGCCACGACTGCCACATCGCCATGATGCTCGGCACGCTGCAGATCCTGCGTCATATGACCGATGACATTCACGGCGAGATCCGCATCGTGTTCCAGCCCAGCGAGGAAAACGGCCAGGGCGCCAAGCTCATGATCGGCACGGGCGTACTCGATGGCGTCGACGGCGCCTATGCCGCGCACATTTGGAGCGAGGTCGATGCCGGCACCGTGAGTTGCGAGCCCGGTCCGCGCATGGCCAATACCGACTGGTTCCGCATCGACGTCCGCGGCACCTCGTGCCATGGCGCCATGCCCCAGCGCGGCCACGACGCCGTTATGGTTGCCGCCGAAATCGTCAACGCCCTGCAGACCATCGTCTCGCGCGAGATTAGCCCCTACGAACCCGCCGTCATCACCGTCGGCGAACTGCACGGCGGCACCGCGCGCAACGTTATCGCCGGTACGGCATACCTCGCCGGCACGGTGCGCACCTATGGCGACAAGACGCATGAGGAGATGCCCGAGCTTATGCGCCGCATCGTAGAGCACACTGCGGCGGCCCTGGGCGCCGAGGCCGAACTCACCGACTACACCATCGCCAACTACAAGGTCGAAAACGATGCCGCCTCGAGCGAGCGCTGCCGCCAAGCTGTGCTCAAGTGCCTGGGCCCCGCGGGCGAGGGCCATTACCGCGGCACGCTTTCGGGCGAGGACTTCTCGGAGTACCTGCGCCGTGTGCCGGGCGTGCTCGCCTTTGTTGGCACGCGCAACCCCCAGATCGGTGCCACCTATGCCCAGCACTCCTGCTTCTACAAGATCGACGAGAGCGTACTCGCCAAGGGCTCCATGGTAGCCGCCCAGTATGCCATCGACTTTTTGGCCGAGCCCACGCAAGAAGAGCTCGACGGCCCCACGATCGCCGCGGTTGCCGAGACCAATCCCGACCTGGCAGCCAAGCTGCGCTCTGCCAAGGCAACGGCGGCCGAGGCCCGCGACGCCATGCACGACGCCCGCACCGCCCGCCATGCCGCCATCAAGGGCATTCACGATGCCCGTGCCGCTGCTCGCCACGAGGAGAAGCGCGACGAGTAGCCGTCACGCCCACCCATAACAACCTGGCCAGTGCAAAGCGGGGGCGAACGTTATCTCAACGTTCGCCCCCGCTTATGTGTCGACCGCTTTTCTAGCGCGTCCTCCGTCACGACAGGTAAGAGCGAAGGATGGTGAGCCAGCGTGGGGTTTCGAGGTGGATGATATCGGTGGGAACTCCGGCGGGAGCGTGACCACCAAAAAGCAGGCCCGCGTCTGCCGGGCTGATAAGGCGCACGATCCATACGGCAACGACCAGCACGCACAGAACAATAACCGCAATGTCGATGCCACGCTTTAGCTTGCTCGATGCCACCTCCTCGCGAACGAACGCGAGCGCAAACGCAATCGGCACCACCCAAAACAGCGGATGGTAGGCAAAGGCCGCCGAAAAATCGAGGCGCAGCGCCGCCAGCCAGGCCCTCGTCATGCCACATCCCGGACAGGGGATGCCCGTCATCAGGCGAAACACGCAGCCGATATCGAGCAGGTAGAGTGCGAGCCAGGCAACAAAGAGCGCGCCGATGCAAGAAAGGGCGTGGCGAAGGAGCTCCGCCACGCCCTTATGTCCCTGAGTGTCACTCACGATGTCTTAATCGTTAGGCACGCACGCCAAGACGGGTGTTGTAAGCCGTTGCCATGGCATTGGTGTTCTTGATGATAATGTTCATGGCAAAGATGGGGCCAAGACCGCACAGCAGCGCGCCGACAATTTGCCACATAAGAACGGTGGTACCGTTCTCCTGGAACATCAGGCCATAGCGAGGAGCATTAGCCTGCAGGCGGTTACCGATCTTGTAGTACCAGTAGAGCCCGTAGAAGCCGCAGGTCACAAACGACAGCAGGATGAATGCCGCCAGACCCGGTGTGGAATCGCCGTCGTCCTGGCACATGACATTGATGTCGCGGGCGAGGCAATAGAGGAAGTAATACGAATAGATGCCGCAGGTCACGATGGAAAGCAGGAGCCAGCCGATCACGCCTCGGTCGGTCTTAATCGGAGCATAGCCCATCGGGGCAGGTGCAGGCTGCTGAGCATACTGCTGCTGGCCGGCGTACTGCTGCTGCCCGGCGTACTGCTGCTGAGGCTGGGGCTGAACTGCCTGAACCGGAGCGGGCTGAATCTGCGTGGGCTGCGGAGCAGGCTGGGGCTGAGGTGCAGGCTGCGGAGCAGGAGCAGCGGAAGCGGCACCGACGGCAGAACCGCAGACAGGGCAGAATTTGGCATCATCCGAAATGGGAGAACCACAAGTGGGACAGAACATAAGCTTCTCCTTTTCCTAAGGCGTTGCACGCCTTCAAACCTTACACGTCTATGTTCTCAACAATAGCCGCGACGTTGTTGCGCAACATTGACCAATTTCCGAGAATTTTTGCTGCAACCGTTTTCCCAGGCATCTTCTTGCTTCCGCAGTAGAAAAAGGCACCCCGGGCTCAGTTGCCCAGGGCGCCTCGACCGACTATTCGGTTTGATTGTTTTCGGCAGCAGGATTATCGCCCGGCTCATCCGCCGGCGTGGCAACGGCATTCCAATCGGGTTCCGCAGGCGTCGCCTCGGGCGCAGGGGCAGGTGCCGGAGCAGGCGCCGGCGCGGGTGCCGGGGCAGGTGCCGGAGCAGGTGCAGGCGCGGGTCCCGGGGCAGGTGCAGGCGCGGGTCCCGGGGCAGGTGCAGCCCCAGTGGCGGGCGTGGGATTGAACCCCGCAGGAGCAGGCTTCTTCTCACCCGGGAGCACAAACGTCAGGACATCGTCGGCATCCTCATCGGCCCACCCGCTGGCATGGCGCGCGGCCCAGTAGCCAACGGCACGATATTTGAGCATCGTGCCAAACACATTCAGGAACACGGTGACAAAGGCGATGATCATCAGGAACAGGATGAGCGTAATGCCGCCACCCTCGATGATTGCCTCAAGACCCGAAGGACGAGAATAGTAGCCGTAGTAGCCATAGCTGCTAATGCCCAGCGCGGCAACAAAACCAAAGATGGCGGTGAAAATCCAGGTGATGATATTGGAAACAATGCCCGTCAAGAACTCGGGAAGAATCGAGGCACAGAACAGCTTGCCCAGGTTGGCCTTATAAGACTTCCAGACCTTCTCGAGCGAAAACGCGCTTTCCACGCGGCCGGCGACTGCAAAGTGCATCACAGCGGCATCACCAAACATCTTAAAGAAAATGCCCAACACCGCCGATACGATCATGGCAAAGACAAGCAGACCCATCGACCCGATGAGTGCGCCCTCGAGGCCGCTCGAACCGAAGTAATAGTACGAACCAACGGCACCGATCACAGCGCTCTCAAGCACCGAGAACACCACGCCAATCACTGGAATAATGGCCACGAACCCGAGCACGTTCGTAATGACAGACGAGAAGATGCCCAGTCCAAAGGAGGTCGAGCGCAGCAGCGGACGCTCCATGCCGCTATCGTCCTTGAGCGACAGGTCGCGACCCCACTCGATAGCAAAGCCAGCGCCGCACACGCTTGCCACGTAAGCGAGCAAAAAGCCAATGGCCGCCGCGATGCCACCGATAACGGGGATAAACAGCACCAGCACCGACACGACGCAGATCAGCGCCGGCAAAAAGGCAATCTGACATACGCGAACCAGGGCGCCGGGAACCTTAATCATGTCGTTGAAGGCCTGCGCCATGCAGCCCTTGGGCACGTTCATAGCCGGCTGGGGCGCAACGAACGGCTGCGGCTGCGGTTGGGCAAACGGCTGACCCTGCGGCTGAGGTTGAGCTTGCGGAGCGGGGCCGGCGGCCTTGACCTCGGTATTAGGGGCACCGCACACGCCGCAGAACTTGTCGTTATCGCCCATGGGGGCACCACACTGCGAACAGAACATCGAAATCATCCCTTCGTATCTAGAGCGAATCACCTGGATCGCAAACGATGTCTTTGGCAACATTATCGCCCAATGTGGGGACAAATACCCCAAGATGACCGATTTGCAACGTAGGCGGCTTTATTCAATGATTCGAAGGGTATATCCGCGCTAGTTCGTGCCGCGGAAGCCCTTGCCCACAATCTCGGAGCTGTCAACGATCGTGATAAACGCATTCGGATCGATATCGCGGGTATAGCGGCGCAGTTGTACTGCCTCGCGACGGCTCAGCACGCTCATAATCACCGTGACGCACCTGCCCGAGAAGGCGCCGTAACCACGGCTGATTGTTGCTGTGCGGTTGAGATGCTTGACGATAAACTCCTCGACTTTGCGCGGTTCGGCGCAAATAATCGTACAGACCTTACGAAGGTGAATGCTCTCGATGGCCTTATCGACCACGAGCGTCTTGGCAAACAGGCCAAGTACGCAGTACAGGCCGACGCGCGGGCCATACAGGAAAGCCGCGACGGTCACGATGCCGATATCGACCAGCAACAAGGCGCGTCCGATCTCGAGCGTCGTACGACGCTTGAGGATCATGGCAAGGATGTCGGTGCCGCCCGTCGAGGCGCCAATGTCAAAGACAATGGCACTGCCCAGCGCCGGCAAGATGACGGCAAAACACAGGTCGAGCCACATATCGCCCGTCATCGAAACATCCGTCGGGATGAAGAGCTCAAACAGCGAGACGTAGGCCGAAAGCGCAAACGAGGCAAAGACGCTCCAAAGGATTGCCTTGCGCTCCAAAAAGATAAAGCCCAGGATGACCAGGACCGCGTTGATAATCCACATAAAGACGCCGACGGGCAGAGTCGGGAACAGCGTGGAAAGAATGACCGACACACCCGAGGTGCCGCCGAAGGCAAAGTGATTGGGCGTTTTGAAAGCCACGATGGCAAAGGCCGTGAGGATCAGCCCCAAATTGAGCTCGGCAAAAAAGCGCGGAAAGCCTGGCTCCTGGCTGCGCTTGCGGCCGGCGCGCTCGCCACGTTCGATATCCTCGCGACCGACAACGCGCTCCATCGGCACCACCGGAGGACGATGCACCTCCTCGGCGGCACGCGACGCCGCCTCTGCCGCAGCGGCCTCAATCGCCCATGCCTTGCTTTCGGTCTCGTGTTCGTCGGCCATTACGGCAACCCCTCGTTAACAATTTGGAAACAATGCGCCCATTAGGGTAACGCGGAACGCGAAGATTGCAACCCTTAGTTAGACGAGCGGTATGACTAGATCGAGGCTATATAGAAAACGGTCGACTGCGCTTTTGCTTGCGCTGTCGACCGTTTGGCGTTTTCGCAGGTAAAACCTGCCAAAATAAACCTATCCCTTATTGGTAGGTTACTCGTGCTGGCTGGTGCGGTGCTCGTACTCCTCGGGGGTGATGACATCCTCGATGCGCAGGTTGACGCCTGCCACCTCAAGGCCGGTCATCGCGGCCAGACGCTCGGTGACGCGTGCCTTAACGTCGTCAAAGATCGCAGGCGCATAGGCACCGTACTCGATGATGACCGAGATGTTGACGACCACGCGGTTGTCGTCGGTGACCTCGACCGTCACGCCCTTGGTCAGGTTCTCGGCACCAAACTGCTCCTGCACAAAGTGCATAAGGTTGCCCTTCATGCCCAGAACGTGCGGCACCTCGCGGGTGGCCATGGCGACGATCTTCTCGATCACGCCGTTGGAATAGGTCAGCGAGTCCTCGGACTCGTCCGCCTCCTCGTCGTCCTCGTCCGCCTCGTCTTCGGACTCGGCCTCGACGAGCGTCTCGTCCTCGAGCGTTACATCCTCCGCATCGGCGGCGATGGTCTCGTCTGCCTCGAGCTCGGTATCGGCCACATCGACCTTCGTGTTAAAAGCCATGGTTCCTCCTTATGCCTGCCACGGATGCGACAGTCGAATACATATTAGCGGCCGCTAAACAGACGGCCGAAGAAGTTGACGATACCGTTCTCGCCGTCGCGAATCTGGCCGATCACGGCGCCGATCAACACAAAGAATGCGATGACGAGCGTGTCCCACAGGCCCAACGTAAGTACCAGCACGGCGAGGATAAAGCCCGCCACGGCGCCGAGCGTAGTGTTGGGGTGGCGCACGGCGTAGCTCCAGATAGCAGCGCCCGTACCTTTGATGAGACCCATGGCCTCGTCAAAGTCGTTGGTGGCGCTGTCGTTCTGCTCGCTGGCCTCGGGTTTGGTGTCGGCGGACTCGCCTGCCGGCGTAGCGTTCTGATCGATTGTTAAGCGCGGCGTGCGGGCGGTCTTGTCTTGGTTGGTATCACTCACCGGAAACCTCCACGGTCTGGACGGTAGTCTTGGACGGCAAAAAACGGACGCGCGCGGTCGTGCCCGGCGTGCCGAGCATGGTGTCGCAGGCTTTCTCGATGCGCTGCTGCATCGAGGTGGCAAGAGCGGCAACGTCCTTATCATCGAGCGCGATAGCCTCTACCTTAAAACGAACGCGCGACTCGTCGGAGCCTTGAACGCGTGCCTCGATATGCTCGACCATCACGCGGTCATCGCATTCGGCAGCAGCACGGGCGCACGAGGAAAGCGCTGCGAGCGTGACCTCGATATTGCGCTCCCCTGCCGGATGCACGCAGGACGGCTCGCGACGCGCGAACATCAAGCGGAAAAACCCGATGAGCACGCCAAGTGCCACGATGGCGGCGCACACCGTAACGACGACGCGAGGCATGGTGTCACGCAACAGCAGCATAAAGCGATACGTATACGGTCCCCAGAACTGGCAGACAAGCGTGCCCAGCGCCACGATGGCGGCGGCAAGGTACACGATTGCTAGGGCTCGTTTGAGCACGCGCATGCGGCGCTCCTTTCGGGTCTCGGTCCACAGAATGCAAAACGATTCGCATCATTATAAAAGAGCCGGGTCCGGTGCTCTACGCACGCGGATCCGGCTCATCTATTCCACGAGGCTTGCATGCTCGCTTCATTATGCCCAGATATGCGCGGCTTAACCCGCGCGGACGCTACTCCTCCTCGAGGGCAGCGATGACCTCGTCGGTCATATCCATGGTGCTGTAGACGTCCTGGACGTCGTCGAGCTCCTCGAGACGGTCGATGAGGCGCTGGACCTTCTTGGCATCGGTGCCGGAGACCTCGGTCGGGGTGGTCGGGACCATGGTGGTCTCGGAGCCCTTGACCTGGACGCCCTGCTCCTCGAGTGCCTTGGAGACAGCCATGACGTCGTTAGCAGCGGTCCAGACGATCCACTCCTCGCCGGCGTCCTCGTAGTCCTCGCCACCGGCCTCGGCGATTGCCATCATGAACTCATCCTCGTCACCGGCAGCACCGTTGGCGATCATGGTCTCCTTCTTGGCGTTCTCGTCCAGGATCTCCTTGGCGACGACGATCTGGCCCTTGCGCTCAAACTGGAAGGCGACGGAGCCGGAGGTGCCCAGGTTGCCACCAGCGTGGGAGAAGGCGGAACGGACATCGGCGGCAGTACGGTTGCGGTTATCGGTCAGGCAGTCAACGTAGACGGCGACACCGGCGGGACCGTAGCCCTCGTACACGATGTTCTCGTAGACGGCGGCATCGGCACCCGAACCAAAAGCCTTGTCGATAGCGGACTTGATCTTGTCCTTAGGCATGGACTGAGCCTTGGCCTTGGCAACGGCAGCGGCGAGGCTGGCGTTGTTCTCGGGCAGCGGGTCGCCGCCGAGACGGGCAGCAACGGTGATGTTGCGGCTCAGCTTGGAGAAGAGGGCGGAACGCTTGGCGTCCTGCGCGCCCTTACGATGCTTGGTTGTGGCCCACTTAGAGTGTCCGGACATACGTGTCTCCTATCGGTTTCGACCTAAAGCCCAGCGCAGATGCTCGGGCAATATAAACAAACGTCGTTATGATATACCTACTGGCCTGCGAGATAAACCCCAAAATGAAGGCGTCGTGATGATGCCGCCCTTTGGTGCAAAGTAACCTGACCCCAATGTACCAAATTAGGACCAGAGGAGGTCGCTGCGGGTGATGGTGGCGCCGATGGCAAAGGGCATGCAGGCGATGACCGGGTACAGGTAGCGCATGTAGGTCGAGCCGTTGCAGGGACCGATCAGACACACGGCGAGCACGCCCAGCAGCGGCACCCAAATGGCCAGCCCGCGCCACGAATGGCGGCGCAACAGGTAGACCACCACGGCGATCATAATCCACACGTAAGTAGCCGAGCTCATGGTGAGCGAGATAAACGGGATGCGCTGTACTGCCACGCGATACAGGTTGATCAGGTGGTCGCACCAGCGCACAACCTTGCTATCGACCGGATGGAAGTCAAAGTACTTGAGGTTATCGGGCTTCGCCATAATCTCGGCACTGCGCGCCGTGCTGTAGACCCACGCATCGCGGGCACTCGGATAAAAGTAGCCGTAGTAGTTATTGATGAGCGCCGAGATATAGCACTCGGGATCCTTTTTGAACATCTGGGCCCACACCTCAAAATAGGCCTTGATGTCCTCCTGCGAGGCGTACTCGTTAAAGCAATTTTTGACGGCGTCCGACTTATCCGGGTTGTAGCGGCGACCCAGATTCTCGTACTTGAGCACACGGTCGATCACGGCACGCGCTTCGTCGGTCACCAGACCGTCGCAAGGAGCCTCCACGATAGTGCCGTCCTCCTTAACCGTGGGGTTGACGCCCGAGTTGAGGCCGTCGTGTTTTTGGACGAAACGAGCCGTCTGCTGGAACGGAATCGAGAGGATTTCGCGCTTGGAACCAGGCGTGATGTCGTGCGCCGGCATAAAGACCTTGGTGAAGTACATGTTAGAGGCAAGGCAGAGTGCAAGCACCGCAAGAACTCCCACCCAGCGGAAACGCGGGATGGCGCCCGAAGGTGCAGCACTAGCCTGCTTGGCCGCACGGCGAGCCACATGTGCGTCCCATGCGCAAAACGCCGTCGCGATTACGCATGCCGCCAGGGGAAACACCAGGCCGCCGTTGCGCAGAAACGTGGAACCCATGGCGCCCAGAGCGAGCAGCAGCCAGTCGTGGCGCGCAAAGAGCACGGGCCTCTGTTCGCCCGCACGCTCGGCATTGGCATCGCGACGGGGCAGGCCGCAGGCCACGAGCTTCACGGTCTGCACCAACAGCACCAAAAACGCATCGGCAAACAGCACATCTTTGGTAAGCAGGGCCGCGTAATTGGAGAACATGGGCATAAACACAAAGAACAGCAAGATCACGCCGCGGACCGGCAGGCTCACGCCCAGCTTGCGCAGCGACGAGATGGAATAGGCCATGCAGGCGGCCGTAATGACAAACTGAGCGCAGGTGTAGATGGCAAGACCTGCGTTGGCGCTGTTGAACAGTGAAAGCCCCAGCTGGACGCACGAACCGATGATAGCCGTGTGCACCACGGGGTGATGTCCGTTGAGCAACACGTTGGGATTGAGCAGACGCAGGTAGTCACTCGTGCCGTTGGGATAGTTGAACCACTGGCGAATCTGCGCACCCGTATCTCCCATAAAAAGGCCGGGCAGCGAAGCGATGAGCGTGGGCGCCCAGGCGATCATAAGAACCAGGAAGGGCCCGGCAAAGGGATGGACCGAGAGCACGGCGTGAGCCACACGCCATACGCGGCCAAAGTGCGCTTCGGAAAACGGAATGCGCCGAGAGCTCAGCCAATCTAGACACTCAAAAGCCAGGTAGAAGGCAACGACCGCCAAGAGCATCCAGCCCACACCGCCTATCCAGGCGCAGATGATGCGGGCCTTGTCGCCGAGCACGATCTCGGCCGAATCGATGAGGTCGTAGCTGCGGCCAAACACCATGCAGACGGCAAAGAACAGCGACGGAAGGATCACCGAGGGACGCCAGGCATCGCCGCGGCCAAAGAATACGTAGCGAAACGGCAGCGTGAGCAGGCAGGCAAGCGCAAGCAGCATGACCGCGTCGGTATGGCCGGCAAACGAGAGGAGCACCTCGTAGCACACGTACAGCATGCCCGAGGCTTTGGGGTCAATCGTCAAGACTGCGTTGCTCGACACCGGGGCGGGATCGATGGAAAACGCCGTGGTCGCCAACAGCGCGAGCAAAAATGCGATGAGCGTCTGCTTGGCGGGGTAGCGCTTAAACCAGACGATGCGGGCAGCGTCGCGCGCAGCCGTTGTGGAGAGGTCGGAATCCTTCACAGTCCGAAAGCCTTTCTAGAAACCTATCAAACTTGGCAAGACCACCACAAAGGTGCCTGTCCCCTTTGTGGTGGTCTTGGTGGTTAGACGTCCAGGTAGACGCGCTGGGGCTGGTTGCGGCGACGGGCGAAGATGATGAGCGCCAAGCCCGCGATTATGAGCGGCAGGCTCAGCAGCTGGCCCATGGTGATGACACCGCCCAGCAGATAGCCCAGCTGCGCATCGGGCACGCGCACAAACTCAATCAAAAAGCGAACGATGCCGTAGCCCATCACAAAGACGCCCATAAACGTACCCTGGGGCAGCAGCGGTTTTTTGCGGCTGAGCACCTGCAGGATACAAAAGAGCACAATGCCCTCAAGAAACGCCTCGTAGAGCTGGGAGGGATGGCGCGGCATATCGCCCGCGGTGCCGCCAAAGACCACACCCCAGGGCAGATCGGTCGGTTTACCCCACAGCTCACCGTTCACGAAGTTGGCGCAGCGTCCCAGGCACAGCGCCAGCGGAGCACCGATAACGGCAAGGTCGGCGATGGTCCAGGCGTCGAGCTTATACATGCGGCACACGATGATGCCGCCCAAGATGCCGCCGACCAGGCCACCGTGGAAGCTCATGCCGCCCTCGTTAGTGGCAAAGATCTCGAGCGGGTGGGCCAAATAATAGCCATCACCGTAAAAGACGACGTAGAACAGGCGCGCACCGATAATAAGGCCAAAGACCGCGCCGACCACGACGCTCGTCAGGTCATCGATCGTGATGTTGAAGCCCCAGCGGCGCTGCGTGCGATACATGACGACTGCCGTAAGCAGGGCGCCGACCACATAGGCCAGACCGTACCAGTAGATCGTGATGGGTCCCGCCGAGATCGCGACGGGATCAAGCATATGGTAGAGGTCGTTGAGCATATCGATCCCCCTGCTCCCTACATACAAATGCGGCCGCGGGCCTTGCGCTCGCAGCCGCATATCTGGGCGTAACGTCTATGCGGAGCATGTCGTCCACAGCTTTCGCAGCTTAGAACGGCGCGTACTCGTCGTACAGGCCGTCGGTCTCGCCGGAAGCATTGACCTGCTCGACGCGGGTAACGCCGGGCACGTGCTCCTTCAGGATGCGCTCGATACCCATGGACAGAGTCAGTGCACTCATAGGGCAGCCGGCGCAGGCGCCCTGCAGTTCCAGCTTGACGACACCCTCATCGTCGACGCCCACATACTCCATATCGCCGCCGTCGGCCTGCAGGTTGGGGCGAATCTCTTCAAGAACCTTCTTAAGCAGCTCTTCGTTAACAGCCACAGGGGCTCCTTTCTCACAATAACGCGGGCACGCCCGCGGACAGAAGCTATGTTACTACAGCCATGTACCCGCTCACGAGCCGTCCATGCGCGCAGACGCGACCTTCACGAGTAGTCAATTTGGGACGGGGCTCTTTTAGCTGTGTTCGTCGTCAGATAGCGACAACGCATATTACTGCCGAGTCTGTCCCCCGGTACCAATCTGAACATCGACGATAACCTGGCGGTAGCTGATGCCACAGGAGTCGAGGATGCGGCGGCTGATGCGTCCGTCATCGGTGTCGGCGTACTTGTTGTCCAGGTAGACGACCTCGCCCACGCCCACCTGAGCCAAAATCTTGGCGCAGTCGTGGCACGGGAACAGCGTGACGTAGACCGTGGAACCCTCGAGGTCCTTGAGCGAGCCACGGTAGTTGAGCACGGCGTTGGCCTCGGCATGGACCACGTAGTTGTGCTTGTCCTGCAGCGGGTCGTCGCTCGTACCCCACGGAAAAAAGTCGTCGTTGAGCGCCGAGGGTGTACCGTTGTAGCCCACCGAAAGGATGCGGTGGTTGGTGTTGGCGATGCACGCACCCACCTGCGTGTTGGGGTCCTTGCTGCGACGCTGCGCGGCGATGGCCACGCTCATAAAGAACTCGTCCCAGCTAATGACGTCCAGGCGCTTGCCTGACGAAGTTTGATGAAGATCGTCCGACATGGCAGACACCTCCGTAATCGCAATAGTTTGACCCATTGTAGCAGGTGAAAGGTGGAGGCGTTTGTCCCACCGGCGCCCTCACCTTTACACGCGGCGGGGCTTTTGGTTGATGCGGTAGAGCTCGGCGAGACCCCGCAACGTCAGCGCGTCGTCGACCGTCAGACTATGACCGACCAGCGACGCAAGCGCCTCGGCATCGTCGCCGGTAATGACTATGGGCACGTCGCCCTCCCCCGCGGCCTTGGTCGCGCGCATCTCGGCGAGCACCATGTCGAGCATGCCGTCGATGCGGGCCACCTCGCCCAAGACCACGCCCGAGCGCATGGCCTCGCGCGTGTTGCGGCCGATTACATGCGTGGGTGCCGAGGGCTCGACCTGCGGCAGACGCGCTGCTGCCGCCGAAAGCGAGCGGGCGCCGAGCGCCAGCCCCGGCGCGATGACGCCGCCCACAAAGGTGCCGTGCGCGTCGATGACCTCGATATTGGTCGTCGTGCCCAGGTCGATCACAATGCACGGCGAGCCGTAGACGGCACGAGCCGCCACGGCATCGGCGATGCGGTCGGGGCCGATCTCGGCCGGGTCGTCGTAGTGCACGGGCATGCCGGTCTTGAGGCCCGGCCCCACGGTGAGCACGCGCCCCGTGCAGATACGGGAAAGAGCCGCCTTCCACGGGCGCTCGAGCGCCGGCACCACGCAGCTCAGCACGGCCGCCGTGGGTACGAGCGCGCCGGGCATGCCCGCATCGGCCGCCAGCGCGGCCATGACTTGAGCGAGACGCATACGCGCTTCGTCGGCCGTAATGCTCGATGGCGTCGTGATCTCGCACGTCGCAAGCGGGCATTCCTGCGCCGCGGCCGAATCCTCTGCAAACAGACCAAAGCGAATGAACGTGTTACCCACGTCGACCGTCAATATATATGCGCACCCATTAAGCATCGTCGGCGCTCCTTTCGTCTGCCCAGCAGTATATCGCCTACCTAAACCAGTCATCCCAAAATGACTAGCTTACGGCTATACTGGTGCGCGGTCGCGCGCGAGCTCACGCGGCGGCCCTTGGTAACCCGACTTCCCGCGCCGTATCCGTAGCGGCGCTCCCGGGGGAAGCGGATATACGCAAAGGAGTTCAATATGAGCAATCCCTCGAACCGCGCTTCGATGCGCGGGCAACTCACGCTGCGCGGCGTCGTCATCGGCGTCCTTGGCTGCGTGATCATCACGGCAAGCTCGGCCTACACCGCCCTCAAGATGGGCGCTCTCCCCTGGCCGATCGTCTTCGCTGCCGTCATCTCGCTGTTCTTCCTTAAGCTCATGGGCAATGCCAGCCTCAACGAGGCCAACGTCACCCACACCATCATGTCCGCGGGCGCCATGGTCGCCGGCGGCCTAGCGTTTACCATCCCGGGTGCCTGGATGCTGGGCTATGCCGACCAGATCAGCTGGCTCGACATGTTTATCGTGGCACTCGCCGGCACCATCCTGGGCCTGCTGGCCACCGCGCTCATCCACCGTCACTTTATCGTGGACGCCGCGCTTGAGTTCCCCACCGGCAACGCCGCAGCTCAGACCCTGCGCGCCACCGAGGCCGGCGGCAAAACCGGCAAGCAGCTCTTTGGCTCCATGGCCATCGCCGGCATCTATAGCGTGCTGCGCGACGCCCTGGGCGTGGTGCCCAGCATGCTATGCACGCTCAACATCCCCGGCGTGACCTTTGGTATCTACAACTCGCCCATGCTGCTCTCCGTCGGCTTCCTCGTGGGCTTCGCCCCGGTCGCCTTCTGGTTTGCCGGCGCCCTGCTGGGCAACTTTGGCATCATCGTGGGCGGCACCGCTGCCGGTCTGTTCGACGTTATGACTGCGCAAGGCATCGTCAAGTCCCTGGGCATGGGCCTCATGATGGGCTTTGGCGTCGCCGTCGTCCTCAAGGACATCCTGCCGCAGGTCGCCGGTATCGTCCGCGGTCTTGCCGCCGACAGCTCCACCGACACCGACGAGCAGTCGCTCATCTCGGGATCGCTTAAGCTCGACGCCGGCATCATCGGCCTGGGCGCTGCCGCCATCGCCGTGATCATCGCCATCGTGCTTAACCTTGGCCCCGTTCCGGCCGTCATCGTGACGCTATTCACCTTTGTCACCACCATCATGAGCGCACAGAGCTGCGGCCAGACGGGCATCGACCCCATGGAGATCTTTGGCCTCATCGTTATGCTCATCGTGGCCGCCTTCGCGCAGATCGCTCAGGTCAAGCTGTTCTTTATCGCCGGCATCGTAGCCGTGGCGTGCGGCCTTGCGGGCGACGTCATGAACGACTTTAAGGCCGGCGCCGTGCTGGGCACCAACCCGCGTGCGCAGTGGATCGGCCAAGCCATTGGCGGCATCGTGGGTGCCCTGGTCGCTGCCGCTGTCATGGTCGCGCTCGTCACCGCCTATGGTCCGGACGCCTTCGGCCCCGACAAGAGCTTTGTGGCCGCGCAGGCAAGCGTGGTCGCCACCATGGTCTCGGGCATCCCGAGCGTGCCGTGGTTCGCAGGTGGCTTTATCGCCGGCATCGTCATGTACTGGCTTGGCATTCCGGCCATGATGATCGGCCTGGGCGTGTACCTGCCGTTCTACATGTCACTCACGGCATTCCTGGGCTCCTGCGTCAAGCTCGCCTACGACAAGTGGTCCGCCCACCGCGACGCCACCGCTGGTCTTTCTGACGAGGAGAGGGCTGCCAAGGACGCCGCCTTCCAAGAGCAGGGCCTGGTTGTCGCCAGCGGCCTGCTCGGCGGCGAGTCCATCGTCGGCGTTATCCTGGCGTTTGTCTCCGTGGGCTTGAGCCTGCTGGGCTAAGTCGAGCAGCTGCTCGACAGCAACCATATTGCCTACGGCTTGCCCGGTCGGTAGCTTTCGCGGCTGCCGACCGGGCTTTTTGATACCGAAACAAAGAAAGGCCGGCGCGCTGCGTATGACAGCGCGCCGGCCTTATCGTTTGGCTAACGAGACGGTCCCGCTATGAATTGAAGTTCGTTGCAGAATCTACGCTCGAAACGCTACATCTGCTTGCGACGACGATCGCTCAGCGTCACACCAGCGGCCACGAGGGTGATACCGCCGATGACGAACACCTCGCCCGCAAGAGCGGAATTGTCGCCAGTCTGGGCGAGCGCAGCGTTCGCAGCCTTCTTCTTGGCGACAGGAGCCTTTGCAGCAGCCTGCGCAACCTGAGGCTTGGCCTGCGGCTCGGCCTTGGGATGATACTTGTCGTACTCGGCCTGCGCGGCAGCCAGGGCATCCTTGGCATCGTCAAGCTCGGCAAGCGCGGCGGCATAGGCGTCGTTGGCGTCGGACAGCTTGGCATCGGCATCGCTCAGGGCAGCCTTGAGACCAGCGGCGGCATCGACGGCAGCCTTATAGCGAGCGTAGGCAGCGTTCAGCTTGACCAGCTTCTCGTTGCCCGTCGTGCCCGCGGCAAGGGATGCCTTGTGATCGACAGCCTCAAGATCGGCCTTGAGTGCCTCGTCGTTGGCAAGCTCTGCCTTGGCCTTGAAGATATCGAGGTTCGCATCGACGACGGCTTCGTTGGCGGCCTCGAGCTGCTTCTGGGCATCGGCGACACTGGCCACGGCAGCGTCATAGGCGGCCTTGGCGTCGTCGACCGCCTTCTGGGCGCCGGCAAAGCGCTCGAAGGCCTTGTTCGCGGTAGCCAGCTCACCCTCAGCAGCCTTGGCCTTGGCCTGCGCATCGGACACAGCCTGCGCCTTGGCGGCAACCGCCTGCTTGGCGTCCAAAAGAGCAGTCGCGGCCTGGACATCTGCGGCCTGGGCCTTGTCTACACCAGCCTGGGCGGCATCGTCGGCCTTCTTTGCCTCGTCAAGCGAGCCCTGCTTATTCGCAAGGTCCGCCTGGGCGGCATCGCGCTTGGCAGCAAGGTCCTTGACCGAAGCCGTGGCGTTGTCATACGCCTCATTGGCCTGTTCGGACTTTGCCTTGGCGGCATCGTGGGCGCTGCGAGCCTTCGCCTTGTGAGCAGCGGCCTCGGCTGCCTTCGTCTTGCTGTCAGCAAGCGTGGCGTTTGCCTTATCGAGAGCCGCCTGGGCAGTAGCGGCCTTGCTCTTGGCGGCATCGAGCTTGGTCTGGGGCGTCTTGACGTCGATGCCCTTGAGTTTGGCTTCGGCGGCGTCGTATGTCGTCTTCGCGGCGGCGGTGCCGGACTTAGCCTTCTCGTACTCGCCCTTGGCAGTGTTCATGTTCGTGTCGGCCGCGGTATAGGCGTCGCGTGTGTTTTCTTGCTTATCCAATGCGTTAGAATAAGCCGTTCCAGCAGCCCCGAAGTTCTTCTGCGCCTCTGCCAGCTTATTCTGAAGCTGCTTCAGCTGCTCCTTCTGCTCCTGAGTGCCGCCTGCGTTGTAGGCAGAGTCGATGTAGTCGTTCACGAGCTTCTTGAACTCGGAGACAGTGAAATCCTTCTGCCCCGTGCTCCCGCTATAGTCGAAAACGGTTACCTCGGAATCGGTATTCTTACCGCTACCGGTCGCGATGCCGATAGCCTTCGCGCCGGCATCGATGATGTTTAGATAGTGCCCGCACTCATGGTAAATGCTGTTGTAGTGCTGCCAGATATAGTAGGAATCATATCGATGGCTTCCAAGTGCGTCGCCATACTGTTTGACGTACTTATCGAATGCCTCTTTTTCCTGGGTATAGAGACCGGTATATGGCCATCCGAGAGTATCCTCGGTCTCGCCGCCGGCATATGCACCGCCGCCGCCTGCAAGGTTCTCGCCTTTATCGAAATAGCAGTTCGAGTGATCCCAAATATTCGATGAATATGAGGCGTTGAGTGCAGCTGCTGCGGTCATGCGGAGGCTGACGCTAAGCTCCGACTGGCCGTTCGCCTTGCGGAGGTTGTTCTGGGTATCGAGGTAGGTCAGGGCGTTGCGCATCTGCTCCAAGGAGAGCGGATTGGTGTCTCGAGACATGTCCTGATCGACGTAATTATCATACCAGTCCTGTTTATCTGTCGTCCCCATGAGCATCGACGCGGCAGTGCTTGCATTCGACTTCTGCGTGGCTGTGAACTGGCTGCCGCCGATGATATAGTTCATGAAGCCGAACATGCCCTGGCTGATGACGTTCTGATCCACGGTCATGTTCGACTTGAGGTCGGCAATCTGCTGGTTGAGCTTCTCGACCTCGGCGTTTGCGGCGTCGTATGCATTGTGTGCGTCGGTTACTTCAGCACGAGCCTGATCGAACTCGCTGTGCTTCTGTTGGCGGACCTCGACGAGTCGGTCGTACTCCGCCTTCTTGTCGGCCTCGGTCTGCTGAGCCTGCTCGTATGCCGACTTCGCAGCGTCGCGCTTGCTGGCGGCGGCGTTGTACTCCTTGTTTGCCGCACCGTATGCAGACTGGGCAGATGCCACAGCAGCGTTGGCGGCGTTGGCCTTCTCCTGCGCGGCAGCGACGGCAGCCTGGGCGGCCTGCAGATTTGTCTGTGCGGTGGCGTCGGCATCCGTCGCGGCATTGAGCTCCGCCTGCGCGGTCTTGAGCTCACCAGCAGCAGCCTTCTTGGCGGCCTCAAGCGCACTCAGGTCGACACCTGTACCCGAGACGGCAGCATCGAGCGCGGCCTGCGCCTGGTTGAACTTCTGCTGGGCGTTATCGCGCGCGGTGGTTGCGGCTGCGAGAGCAGCGGCAGTCTCCTGCTTCTTGGCCTGGGCGGAAGTCAAAGCGGCCTCAGTGTCCTTCTTTTCCTGCTGAGCGCTGGCCTCGGCAGCCTTGGCCTGGTCCAGATTGGCCTGTGCAGTAGCAACGGCCTTATTGGCGTCATCGAGCTTTGCCTGCGCGTCCTCGACGGCCTTCTTGGCGGCCTCGTACTCGTCCATACCCATGGCCTCGAGCTTGGCCTGGGCATCGTCGAGGGCCTTCTTGGCCTCATCCTGCTTTGCCTTGGCGTCCTTGAGCGCCTGGGTCTTATCCTCGACACTCTTGTTGGCTTGATCGAGCTGATCGTTCAGGTCGCCCAGCTTCTTCTGCTGCTGCTCGGCCTTTTCGACGGCGGCTTTGAGCTCGTCAATCTTCTCCTGGAGCGCGGCGACTTCTGCTGCGTTCTGCTCGATTTCGTTGTCGCTCACAGCCTGCGAGGCCTGATTCTTTTGCTGCTGCGCCTGCTTTTGAGACTGGCCCGCCGCGTCGGCCTTCTTCTGGGCGGCATCGTAGGCGGCCTGAGCGTCCTTGAGCTGCTTTGCCGACTCCTCGGCCAGCTGGGCAGCCGTCTTTACGACCGCTTGGTTACCGGCGGCAACGGTATTCTCTACAGAACTACCCCCCCCCTGAACAGAATCGCCGTTATCGGTTGACGGTGCGGCGATTGCCGCCAGCGGCGACATGAGCGGCTGAGCGATGAGGCCCGCCGTCAAAACGGTTGCGACGGCGCGGTTGGCAACGCCCTTGACGTTGACAGTCTTGGCCCGAGGCTCAAAGTGTTGTGGACTGTAGTTTGCCATGGCTTTCTCCCTTTGACACGGATGTATCCATACGTATCAAACGGTAGCTGTCGATTTTTGAATTCTGTTGCGCAACATTGGCGACCAGCGTATTTTTTGAAATTCACGCTCTCATGCTTCACAGTTTCGTCACATTTAAAGGAGCTGGTGCATCATATTCTCGCGGGATGGAATTGAGCCTGTGATTTGCATTTGCTCCCGCGTCATCCGCCCTATCGGATTCCACATCCAACAGACACCCCGCCCGCCACGGTGTAGAGTTAGGACAACGGGCGCGTTGCGCGGACCGCGCTGGAACGAGGTGGACATGGAACTCGACAAACAACAGATCAAGCGACTACGCGAACGCCATCACCGGCGCCACGGCATCCGCCCCGCCCATAGTGAGGCCATGGAGAACGCCACCCGCTTCCTAAAGCGCGCATTCAACATTCGCGAGGGTCGCGCGCCCTACCACGTAATTCGCAAGCGTTTTGTAAACGGGGCGCGCCTAACCGGCTCTCACCTGTGCATCCTCATCATCGCCATGCTCATCGCAAGCATCGGCCTCGATATCGACTCGGACATCGCCATCGTGGGCGCCATGCTCATCTGCCCGCTTATGGGCTCGGTCCTTGCCATGGCATACGGTATTGCCACGCTCGACCGCGAGATTACCGTCGAAGCCGTCGCCAGCCTTGCGCTGCAGATGGCCTTTTGCCTGGTCACGTCCACGCTGTACTTTAAGCTCTCGCCCCTTGGCACCACCACGGCCGCCATCATCGACAACTCGACACCCACCGTCTGGGACCTTACCGTCGCACTCGCAGGCGGCTTTGCAGGCGGGCTGGGCAACTCGCGCGACCAGGAACCCGCCACGCTCATCGCCGGCGTGGCCGTGGCGACCGCGCTCATGCCGCCCCTGTGCGCGGCGGGCTACGGCATCGCCATCGCAAGCGGGTCGCTGTTTCTCTCGGCGCTTTACGAGTTTGGCATCAATGTAGTCTTTATCGCACTGGCTGCCGAAGCCGTGCTGCTTCTTTTGCGCGTGCCGCTCAAGCGCGACCTCAACGGCGACGGCATTGTGACCGCAGAAGAAGACGCCGAGGTCGGTGAGCTGTCACGCAAGGTGCGCCGCCGCATTATTGTGGGCACGGCGATCTTTGCCATCCCCTGCATCGTTATGACCGCGGGGTCTATTGGCTCGGCGCAGGCCGGCGTGCAGGACGGCTACGGCGTCACCGAAACTACGCGCGAGCTTGCCGCGGTGCTGCCGGGCTTTAGGGATTACACCGTCGCCGTCGAGACCTCGGCTACCGAAGGGGACGAGGAAGGCATTGTAGAGCGCGAAATCGTCGCCCATGTGACGACAAGCGAGGCGCTCGGGGCACACGACCGTCACGTCGCCCGTAAGCTCATCGACCTCAATGTGCCCGATCTCGACCGCGTGGAATTTGATGTGGAGTAATGCGGAGCATGGGATGGCTCCCGCGCACAGGCGCAAGTCGCGGCGAGGCTCAGACGCGACGCAGGCACAAGCAAAAAACGGGACGTAGTTCACGTCCGCGCCCCGCTCGCTGTTTTATTGCCGTGAATCAGACGTCCGCATCGACATCGCCAGACTCCACCGTAAACGCCGGATCGGTGCTCACAAGATAAAATCGGGTCACCTCAGTATTTCTAATTAGGTAAATCTGCCCCTGATTGCGTCGGCGCGATATATACGCCACGTGGACCGTACCGAATTCTTCGCCGTTTTCCTTCTTTAATATCAGGATGTTAGGGTCATCCGTACGCTTAAACTGCCCGTCAACGCAGCTGCCGTCTTTGTCGACCAGTTGCCACCGATGGTTATCCTCTTCAAGAAAGGCCAGGGTTTCCCGACTCGTTTTGTCATCCCGATAGTAACCGTCAATGGCAAACCCTTCGGAAGCGCATTCCTGCATATAGGACGTTTCTCGACTTATAGCAAACAGCCCTGTAGCGCCCAGGAGCACAGCCAGGCAGACCACTGCAAGGGTTATCGAAATAGCACGGCGACCCATGTTGGCCCAATCAATAGTTGTTCAACGGAGCGCGAAACATACCTGGAACCTCCGATATCAGGGGGAACGTCGCCAGCAAGCTGGCGACAACTATATGTTTCTGATATCAAACCATATGGCTACCACTCACGGAGGGGGCATCGGCGAACGGCGTGTTTTCATACTCCATTGGTCAAACCTAAGCACAGTGCTACAGCTCGTACTTGTACACGCGGTAGATGTACTTTTCGGCTTCCATCTCGTAGGTGGCGATGGGTAGACCGTAGCGATCGTCTCGTCGTTTGGCAGATAGGTCACACTGTGCTGGCCTGCGTTGAGCGAAAAATCGCCTTGGGCCTGCAGTAACTTGTCCTCAAAGCCCGAGCCGGCCCAAAAATCGGGTGAGCCCACGGAAGGCTGTAGCAAGGTCATTTGCGCAACATGTGTCCAACAAAAACGGGTGGCAGCCGCTACGGCTACCACCCGTTTGCCTCATATCTAGCCCAAAGCAGGCCAACTACTTCTTAATGCCGCGTCCCAGGCGCTTGGCGACCGATGCAACGGCCTCCTCGCTGGCCGGCCCGCAGCTCACGCAGCCGTCGTGGGCACGCATCTGGCCGGTGACCTCGTCCATCGCGAGCGGCGCCACCTTCTCGAGCTTAAAGCCTTTACCGGCGCGCATGTTTTCCTTGGCCACGCTAATCATGAGCTTAATGCGGTTGAGCTGGTTGACCTCGGATGCACCGGGGTCGTAGTCCACCGCGACGATGTTGCTCTCGGGATGTTGGCGGCGCAGCTCCTTGATCACGGCCTTGCCCACCACGTGGTTGGGCAGGCACGCGAAGGGCTGCGTGCAGATGATGTTGGGCGCACCGTGATCGATCAGGTCGAGCATCTCGGCCGTGAGCAGCCAGCCTTCGCCCATGTTGTTGCACACCGAAAGCACCGTGCGGGCCTTGTCGGCCATGGTGCCGATGCGCTCGGGTGCCTCGAAGCGGCGGGACTTTTCGAGCATCTCCTCCACCGGCGTACGCATCCAGTCCACGAGCTTGATGAGCGCCTGCATACCAGCGCGCGTAGTGGCAGAGCTTCCCAGCTCGTCCTTCTGCAGCTCGGCGTTGCTCATGGAGTACAGGAAGAAGTCGAGCAGACCCGGCACTACGGCCTCGCAGCCCTCGCGCTCGATGACATCGACCACGTGGTTGTTGGCTGTGGGATGGAACTTGACCAGGATCTCGCCGACCACGCCCACGCGCGGCTTGGTACCCTCGCCCACGAGCGGCATGGTGTCGAACGCGCGGATGGCCTCGCGGCACAGCTTGGTGTAGTTGTGGCGGTTAAACTTGGGCGCCAGCTTGCGAGCGCGCGCCATGTACTCCTCGTAGAGCGCGTTGGCGGCACCGGGCGTGGCCTCGTACGGGCGGCAACGGTAGAGCATCTGCATCATCACGTCACCAAAGAGCACCGCGTAGACCGCCTGCTTGAGCAGCGCCGGCGTAATCTTAAAGCCAGGGTTGTCCTCGCCGAGCGCCACGGCCGAAAGCGAGATCACCGGAATCTCGGGGTGGCCGCTCTCGCGCAGGGCCTTGCGGATGAGTGCGATGTAGTTGGTGGCACGGCAGCCGCCGCCGGTCTGGCTGATAACCACGGCCGTCTTGGACAGGTCGTATCGACCGCTCTCGATGGCCTCCATGATCTGGCCCGTCACCAGGATCGACGGATAGCAAATGTCATTGTTCACATAGCGCAGGCCGGCCTCGACGGCATCGTGATCGGTCGAGGGCAGCAGCTCCAAGTTGTAGCCAGCACCACGGAACACCTCTTTGACCAGGTCAAAGTGGATCGGCGCCATCTGCGGGCACAGGATGGTGTAGCCCTCGTCGCGCATCTGCTCAGTAAAGGGCACCTTGGGCCATGCGGTCGAGGCGCTCTCACGCTGCGCCTCGAACGTGTACTTGCGGCTCGCAAACGCGGGAGCATCCGTGGAGGGAGCCACCGGCGCGGCATCGCCCTGCTCGTAGGCCTCGCCCGCGGCCATGGCCTCTGCCAGGCGCTCGGCCTCCTGGTCCTTGAGCGCGGCCATGAGCGAGCGAATGCGGATGCGCGCGGCACCCAGATTGGACACCTCGTCGATCTTGAGCACGGTGTAGATCTTGCCGCTGGCCTCCAGGATCTCCTGCACCTGGTCGGTGGTCAGAGCGTCCAGGCCGCAGCCGAAAGAGTTGAGCTGGATCAGGTCCAGGTCGTTGCGCATCGTCACAAAACGGGCGACGGCGTACAGGCGGCTGTGGTACATCCACTGGTCAACGACGCGAATCGGACGCTCGGGCTTCACCAGGTGCGCAAGCGAATCCTCGGTAAAGACCGCAAAGCCAAAGCTCGAGATAAGCTCGGGCAGGGCGTGGTTGATCTCGGGGTCGTTATGGTAGGGACGGCCGGCGAGCACGATGCCGTGACCGCCGTGGTCCTCGACCCACTTAAGAGCCTCCTCGCCCATGGTCTGGATATCCTCGTGGAAGCGCGCATCGGCCTCAAAGGCAGCGTTGACGGCGGCATCGACCTCGGAGCGCGTGATCTTGGGTCCACGCACGCGACCGCGACCGGCCTCAGCATCGGCCACACGGTCGACGGCGAGCACCTGATACAAGCGGCGCTTGAGCTCGGTCTTGTCGTGATAGGGCACAAACGGGTACAGGAACTCGATGTTCTGCTCGCGAATCTCGTCGATGTTGAGCGCCAGCGCCGTGGGGTAGCTCATGACGATGGGGCAGTTGTAGCAGTTACCGGCGGTCGGATCCTCCTTGCGCTCCCAGCGCACGCACGGCATCCAGATAAAGTCGACGTCACGGTCGATGAGGTTCATCACGTGGCCGTGGCTCATCTTGGCCGGATAGCACACGCTCTCGGACGGCATGGACTCGATGCCCGCCTGGTAGGTCTTTTTGCTCGACTGGTCGGACAGCTGCACGCTAAAGCCCAGGCGCGTAAAGAACGCATGCCAGAAGGGGTAGTTCTCGTACATGTTGAGTGCGCGCGGGATGCCGACGGTGCCGCGCGGGGCCTCGTCGGGGCTCAGCACCTCGCGGTTAAACAGCAGATCGTTTTTCTTTTTGAAGAGGTTGGGGGCCTCGGTCTTCTGCTTTTTGTGGCCGGCGCCCTTCTCGCAGCGGTTGCCGGTGATAAAGCGCCTGCCGCCGCCAAAGTCGTTGACGGTGAGCTGGCAGTTGTTAGAGCAACGGCCGCAGCGGACATGCTTTTGCGTCACGGTGAGGTGCGCGATGTCCTCGGCCGAAAGGATGGTCGAAGTGCCGTCGGCGCCGGCGCGATCGCGGGCGAGCAGGGCCGCACCATAGGCGCCCATGCAGCCGGCGATGTCGGGACGCACGGCATGAACGCCGGTGAGCTGCTCAAACGCGCGCAGCGTGGCATCGGACATAAAGGTGCCGCCCTGGACGATCACCTGGCTGCCGATCTCCTTGGGGTCGCGCAGCTTAATGACCTTGAACAGGGCATTCTTGATGACGGAATAGGACAGGCCGGCCGCGATGTCGCCCACCGTGGCGCCTTCCTTTTGCGCCTGCTTGACGCGCGAGTTCATAAAGACCGTGCAGCGGCTGCCCAGGTCGACGGGGGCCTTAGCATGGATGGCGGCATCGGCGAACGCGCGCACGTCCATGTTCATAGACACGGCGAAGCTCTCGATAAAGCTACCGCAACCCGACGAGCAGGCCTCGTTGAGCATGATGTGCTCGATAACACCGTCCTTGACGCGCAGGCATTTCATGTCCTGGCCGCCGATGTCCAGGATGAACTCGACGCCGGGCAGGAATGCCTTGGCGCCGCGCAGGTGCGCAACGGTCTCGATCTCGCCGGAATCGGCCTTGAGGGCCTCGATGAGCAGCGCCTCGCCGTAGCCCGTGGTGGTCACGTGGCCAATGGTGCAGCCCGCGGGGATGTGGTTGTAGAAATCAGCCATGATGACCTTGGCCGTGCCCAGGATGTCACCGTTGTTATTGCCGTACCAGGTGTGCAACAGCTGGCCGTCCTCGCCCACGAGTGCGGCCTTCATGGTGGTGGAGCCGGCGTCGATGCCGATGAACACGCGGCCGGCGTAGCCGTCGAGCTTGCCCTTGGGGACGACCTCGGTGTCGTGGCGACCCTTGAACTCGGCGAAGTCCTCGTCGGTGGCAAAGAGCGGATCCAGGCGCTCGACCTCGGCACCCTGTGTGTCACCCAGGGCATCGATAGCCTCGATGAGCTGCGGGAACGTGCTGAGCTTGTTGGACTCATGCGCCATGGCGGCGCCGCTCGCCACAAACAGGTGAGCGTTTTGGGGCACGATACGGTGCTCCTCGTCCAGGTTGAGCGTGAGGTAGAAGCGGTGGCGCAGCTCGGAGAGATACTGCAGCGGACCGCCCAGGAAGGCGACGTTGCCGCGGATGGGACGGCCGCACGCCAGGCCCGAGATGGTCTGGGTCACGACAGCCTGGAAGATGGAAGCGGCGACGTCCTCGGGACGGGCGCCTTCGTTGAGCAGCGGCTGCACGTCGGTCTTGGCAAAAACGCCGCAGCGGCTGGCGATGGGATAGATGGTGGTGGCGTTGGCCGCGAGTTCGTTAAGGCCGCTGGCGTCGGTGTGCAGCAGAGTG
>CABUJN010000025.1:0-29164 GCA_902491935.1 uncultured Collinsella sp. | reverse complement strand
ACCAGCGGCTCGCCGCCCGTCAGGCGTACGCGGCGAATGCCCTCCCCCGCCACCAAGCGCACAAAGCGGGCGATTTCCTCGGCGCTGAGCAGCTCGTCGTGCGCGCGGGGTGCCACGCCATCGGCCGGCATGCAGTAAATGCAGCGGAAATTGCACTTGTCGGTAACGGCAATGCGCAGGTAGTTGATATCGCGGCCAAAGCCGTCATGTTGCACGTGCCCGTCCACGCAGCCCTCCCCTCACGCGGCGTTTTATTCTTCGGAAAACATAATACCCCACGAGAGAATCATGCCGACACCCGTACGACAGGACAGGTCGCTTCGAGCAAGACGGACTTTCCAAGCCCATCCTCAGCACTCAAACCATCACAACATTCGATGCTTTTCCCGTTTTTGGCGAAAAACGTCGAATGTTGTGATGGTCTGCCTGCCCACGGCACCCCGTAGAAGGACCAAAGCGCCCCTAAAGGCCGCCGTCCCAGTGTCGAATCACGAATTCTCGCAGGTCGTTCTGCCGCTTTTGGAACGCTTCGCTTCGGTCGCACTTAAGGCCCATAGCGAGTGCGATGGCATTCATCGCCCGGTGCAATTGCAACTGGTGGGCAAACTGAGTCCCAGTGAGGACGATCATCCTAAAGCCCAGCGCGCTCAGCACGGTCATACGCTCCGCATCCGACGCGCTGCGCTGTTTATCAAGATGGTCCGAGCCGTTGTATTCAATCCCCGTACCGCTCGCAGGCGCATATACGTCGATCTTGAAATACCCGGCCTTTGCGAGATACTTGAACTCGTTGGGAACATCAACCCGATGGTTGAGCTCGATCTTGGCGTATCCCAGCCCTCCCTGGGAACGTTTTGCTGCGACCATGATTGCGGTGGCCGTCTCCATGGGCGACCGCGCGCCATCGTGCACGCGCTTGAGCACGGCGGCCGCGCGTATAGCCCCCTGACGAGATCGGTTCTCATTGCAATAGGCAATCAAGTCGGCAACGGTATACCTCTGCCCCATCTCGATATAATCGCCTGTCGACAGATGATTCAAATGGTATCGGGCGCAGATTTCGTAGCCATATTCCAGCTGTTCGGGCTCGCTCATCCACGAACCCGCTTGGACAAAGCACATGGCCTCATCAACCACCAGAAGGCCCTCTGCCACCTCGATAAGATGGCCTGGAGGTACCGGCGCCCCAAACACATGGCACCTAAATCCAGCCGGCGTCGAGCGCTCAAAATCAAAGTTGACGAGCGTGTCGATATGATCGAGCTCTTCTCGTGGAATACCAAGCGAAACCAGATAGTCGGCAACGATCCCAACTGCCGTTGAAGCCCTCAGCCCCTTGGCATCGAGTCCCAATTTGGGCAGGCTCGCGGTCGGCTCCGCCTCGTTGGCAAGCGAGTCCTCATCGTATAGGCTGCTTGCTCGCGAGAGCGGCTCGGACGGGCGCGCCACGTTGTGGTACAGCCAGGCAGTCTTATGGGACAGGACGATCGGCAGGTCCATGAGCCCTCCAATGGAGTCGGATAACCAACCTTATTCCCCTGCCCACGGGTCCGCACACCTTCGTGCGCAAGAAAGCGATTCCACCCGATCGAGTGGCAGAAAAACCATCACAACATTCGATGCTTTTCCCGTTTTTGGCAAAAAACGTCGAATGTTGTGATGGTTTGAGGCGAGGTGAGGGGCACGGAGGGATCAAGCATCGTGCTCGAACGGGTTAATCCAGCTCTTTTAAGCCATGCGCCAGCTGCCAGTACTCGCCGTGCTGGGCGAGCAGCTCTTCGTGCGTGCCGCGCTCGATGATGCGGCCGTGTTCGAGGACCATGATGGCGTCGGCGTCGCGGACAGTGGACAGGCGATGCGCGATCATAAACGTGGTGCGACCGCGCATGATGCGGTCCATACCGCGCTCGATGAGCTTTTCGGTACGCGTGTCAATGGAGCTCGTGGCCTCGTCCAGGATGAGCACCGGCGGATCGGCGACGGCCACGCGCGCGATGGCGAGCAGCTGACGCTGACCCTGCGACAGGTTGGCGCCGTCGGCCGTGACCGGTGTGTCGTAGCCCCGCGGCAGACGGCGGATAAACGAGTCGGCGCAGGCGGCCTCGGCAGCGGCGCGTACCTCCTCGTCGGTCGCGTCGAGCTTGCCAAAGCGGATGTTCTGCGCAATGGTGCCGCTAAACAGGTGCGTGTCCTGCAGCACAATGCCGAGCGACCCGCGCAGGCTGGCCTTGGCAATGTGCTTGACGTCGATGCCGTCGTACGTGATCTCGCCGTCATCGACCTCGTAGAAGCGGTTGATGAGGTTGGTGATGGTCGTCTTGCCGGCACCCGTGGAGCCCACAAACGCAATCTTTTGCCCCGGCTTGGCAAACAGGTTGAGGTCCGTGAGCACGCGGGTGCCCGGCACGTAGGAAAAATCCACGGCATGGAAGCGCACGTCGCCGGCAAGCGGGACCAAGCCGCACGTGAGCTCGGTACCGTCGGCGGCCACCGCGCGGCCCGACTCATCAACGGCTGCCACGTCATGCAGGTGCCCATAGACGCCCACGCCCTGGCCCTCGGGAATTTTCCACGCCCACGCGGCGTCGCCCGTCTGCACCAGCTCCACGCAGCCCTCGTCCACCTCGGGCTCAAGGTCCATGGCGGCAAACAGGCGCTCGGCACCGGCCAACGCGTTGAGCAAGAAGTTGCCGAGCTGCGTAAACTGGTTGATGGGCATGGCGGCCTGGCGCACAAAGACCAGGTAGCTTGCAAGTGCGCCCACATCGGCGAGCCCCTTGATGCAGAGCATGCCGCCCGCCACGGCGACGATGGCATAGTTGACGTAGCCAATCACGACGGTCATGGGCACCATGGAGTTGGCATAGCTCACGGCGGCGGTGCCGGTGCGGCGAAGCTCGTCGTTGCGGCAGGTGAAGCCGGCAACATTCGCCGCCTCGCGGTTAAAGACCTTGATGACCTTTTGACCCGAGACCATCTCTTCGATATATCCGTCCAGGTCGCCAAGCGATGCCTGCTGGGCGGCAAAGAAACGCTTAGAGCGCGCGCCCGAGTAGCGCGCATACAGCACAATGGCCGCATCGCACACGAGTGTGATAATCGTGAGCTGCCAGTTAAGGATGATGAGCATGGCCGTGGTGCCCACAACCTGAATGGCGGCCTGAATCACGTTGGCAAAGCTGTTGTTAAGCGCCTCGGAGACGGTGTCGACGTCGTTGGTGAAAAAGCTCATGATGTCGCCCGAGCGCGTGCTGTCAAAATAACTGAGCGGCAGCGTCTGGATGTGCGCGAACAGGTCACGGCGAATATCGGACACCACGCGTTGGGCCGCGCGCACCATGATCTGTGAGTAGCCCAGGGCCGAGAGCACGCCCGCGGCGTAGATGATTGCCGTCAGGATGACCTGCTGGGCAAGCAGTTCCTCCCCGCCCGTGGCCAAACCGTTGACGATGGGGCGCACCATGTAGGTACCGGCGAGGCTCGCGATGGCGGCGACGGAGGCGAGCACGCCCACCGCGAGCAACGAGAACTTGGCATGCCCCATGTAGGAGAGCAAACGGCGCACCGTGCGCTTGAAGTCGGCCGGACGTGCTTGGGCTGCGGTCTTAGGCATGGCGCTCACCCCCTTCCAAGGGCGATCCGCTGGGAACGGAGGAAAACGGATCGTTCGTGCAGCCATCGTCGCAGCCGTCGCCGGTGTCTGCGTTCCCCGCAAACTCCATCTGCGAGGCGTAAATCTCCTGATAAATGGCGTCGCCCGCCAGCAGCTCCTCATGCGTGCCCACGCCGTGGACACGGCCGTCGTCCAACACAATAATGCGGTCGGCATCCATGACGCTCGCAATGCGCTGCGCAATGACAATCACCGTCGTGTTGGGAATCCGAGCGATGTGCTCGCGAATCTTAGCGTCGGTCGCCATATCGACCGCGCTGGTCGAATCGTCAAAGATGAGCACACGCGGATGTTTGAGCAACGTACGCGCGATGCACAGGCGCTGCTTCTGCCCGCCCGAAACGCCAGCGCCGCCCTGGCCCAGAAAGCCATCAAGGCCGCCGATGCGATCCAGGAACTCGTCCACACATGCCGTCCGGCAGGCGCGCAGCAGTTCCTCGTCGGTGGCATCGGGCGCGCCCCACTGCAGGTTCTCGCGCACGGTACCCGTAAACAGCACGTTCTTTTGCAGCACGATACCCACGGCGTCGCGCAAGGTAGCCAGGTCGTAGTCGCGCACGTCGTGTCCGCCCACAAGCACGGCGCCCTCGGTGGCGTCGTACAGGCGCGCAATCAGCTGCACAAGCGAGCTCTTGCCCGAACCCGTGCCGCCGAGGATGCCCACCGTCGAGCCGCTCTCGATGCGAAGGTCGATATGCTCGAGCACATCCTCGGCTGCATCCGCGCGGTATTTAAAGGAAACGTCGCGAAACTCGATACTGCCGTCCGCTGGCGCCGCAGTCGCGAGGTCTCCCGCAGGGTTGGCGATAAAGGGCTCCTCATCGAGCACCTCTGCGATACGGCCCACACTCGTGAGAGCGCGCGTGAGCAGCAAAAACACGTTGGAAATCATCATGAGCGAGTTCATGATCAGCAGCACGTAGCTCATAAAGCCCGTGAGCGAGCCCACGCCCAAGCGACCTTCGATGATCATGCGGCCACCAATCCACAGAATGGAAAGCGCCGCCACGTACATCGAGAGTTGGAACACCGGCAGGTTGAGCACGGCGGTGCCGAAGGTCTTGGTCGCCGTGCCGGCGAGCTCGGTATTGACGGTGTCGAACTTGTCGCACTCGTGCTCGGCGCGCACGTAAGCCTTCACGGCGCGCACGGCGGTAAGGTCCTCTTGCACCACGCCGTTGAGGTGGTCCATCGAGGTCTGGAGTTGGCGGTAGAGCGGGCTCACGCGCACGGTAATGATACCGAGCACGATGGCGAGCATCGGCAGAATGACGGCAAAGACCGCCGCGAGCTCGCGCGAGAGCGCAAAAGCGTAGACGAGGCCCATGACCAGATTTACCGGCCCGCGCACCATGGGGCGAAAGCCATTGCCGATAGCGTTTTGGATGACGGTGATATCGGTGGTCATGCGAGTGACCAGCGAGCTGGCGTCGTAGTTGTCCAGATTGCCAAAGGCGAGCGTCTGGATCTTGCGATACTCCGCCTCGCGCAGGTTAGCGCCCAGCCCCGAGGCAACGCGAGCGGACGTGCGCGCATAGCCCAAGCCAAGTGCCAGCGAACATGCGGCGCACACCAGCATATACGCACCCTGCAACAGCATGTAGTTGATGTCGCCCGCAGGCACGCCCACATCGATGATATTTGCCATGATGACCGGAATAAACAGCTCGAGCGCCGTCTCGGCCGTCACAAAGAGCATGCCGAGTATGGCATCGCGGCGGTATGCCCCCAGATAGGAAAACAGAATCTTGAGATTGCGCACGCAGGTTCATCCCCCATCAAACGTTGTTCGCAAACCCACGTATTATGGCGCGCCGTGCGGCGGTGTCAAGTGTTCCGAAATCGATTTCTGCAAGGCTAGTGCAGGCGCCATGCTCACAGGGTGCACGTCCGTATTCAATTGGAAATGAACGCGAGCGTGACTTTTTCACCCCGCTGCCAACACAAGCCTTGACTCTACAATCGTTGTAGGGTTTTCACTACACTGGTAGCAAAACGAACCCAGCCAGAAAGCCCCGCCCATGGAACACGACCTCACACGCGGCAATGTCCTTAAGACCATCGCGGTCTTTGCCCTGCCCTATATGCTCTCGTACTTTTTGCAGATGCTCTACGGCATGGCCGACCTGTACATGATGGGGCAATTTAGCGGCGCTGCCGGCATCACCGCCGTGGGCAATGGCGCGCAGACGCTCTATATCATTACCGTGACGCTCGTGGGCCTGGCCATGGGAACGACGGTCATCGTCGGCCACGCCGTGGGCTCGCGCCGCTTCGATCGCGCCGAGACCGCCATCGGCAACACCATCACGCTCTTTATGGGTGTCTCGGTGGTGCTGGCCGCTGTCTTGCTCG
Source organism: uncultured Collinsella sp. (assembly GCA_902491935.1). Taxonomy (GTDB): domain Bacteria; phylum Actinomycetota; class Coriobacteriia; order Coriobacteriales; family Coriobacteriaceae; genus Collinsella. The sequence goes on along the minus strand of CABUJN010000025.1, from coordinate 23,136 downwards.
CACTGTGCCCGCAGATCGTGGCACTCATTGGCACGCCAGCCGAAGCGGTCGAAGGCACTGCCGCCTACCTGCGCATCTGCTTTGTCGGCATTCCGTTTATCGCCGCATACAACATCCTCTCGGCCATCTTTCGCGGGCTGGGCGATTCGCGCTCGCCCATGTACGTGATTGGCGTGGCGTGCATCATCAACATCGCGCTCGACTTTCTGTTTATCGGCCACATGGGGCTCGGCCCCGTGGGTGCGGCGCTCGGCACGGTAACCGCCCAGACGGTCAGCGTTGCCCTTGCGCTCGTGTGGCTCAAGAGCCGTCGCACGAACATCCACGTTAAGCGCAGCGACCTGCGCCCTCAGCCCGAGGTGCTCGGCAGCATTCTTAAGATCGGCGTGCCTGTGGCCGTGCAGGACGGCTGCATCCAGGTTGCGTTTATGTTCATCACCGTCATCGCCAACCATCGCGGCCTGGTCGACGCCGCCGCCGTAGGCCTGGTCGAAAAGATGATCAGCTTTTTATTCATTGTCCCGAGCTCCATGGGCGCCACCGTCAGCGCGCTCACGGCGCAAAACGCCGGCGCGGGCAAGGGCGATCGCGCTCGTCAGGTGCTCAAAGACGCCATGACCATCTCGGTGGTGTACGGCTGCCTGATCACGGTGCTGATGTGGCTGGTAGCGCCGGCGTTTATCGGCTTTTTTGCCAAGGACGCCGCGGTGGTCGCGGCCGGCACTGGCTACATGCGCAGCTACATTTTCGACGCGATCTTTGCCGGCATCCACATTTGCTTTAGTGGCTTTTTCGCTGCATACGGCAAGAGCTACATCGGCTTTGCGCACAACGTACTAGCCGTGGCGCTCATTCGCGTGCCGGGCGCGTGGCTGCTGTCGAACGCCTATTCCGACACGCTGTTTCCCATGGGCATCGCCTCGCCGTGCGGATCGATTTTGTCGGCGGTCATCTGTGTTGTCGCGTTTACCGTGCTCAACCGGCGCGGGGCTTTTGACAAGTTGGTAGCGTAGCGGGGCAACGCGAAATCGCCCTTATCGACGACATCATCAGCGACGACCCCACAACCTACGTGACGCAGATCACGGTACCCGTATCGCTAGGCTAGACCGAGCCTCGTCTCTAACTCGGTCAACGCCTCAAAAGCATCACGAGACGCATCTGCCGAGCGCTCACGTTCCGCAATGCGAATTCGCGCCATCAGGTGCTCTTTTGCCTGCCCTTGGGCGTGCCTCGTGCGCCCTTCCGCCTGCGAGCAATTGCGATTCTCTATATCCATTACGCCACCGGCACCTCACCAGTAGCCAGGATCTGCTCGAGTGCGTCCTCGTCCAGCACAGGCACACCCAGCTGCTCGGCTTTGGTGAGCTTGGAGCCCGCTTTGGGGCCGGCGACCAGATAGCTCGTCTTCTTCGACACGCTGCCCGAAACCTTGGCGCCAAGCACCTTGAGCGCCGCGCCCGCCTCGTCGCGTGTGCGGTTGACGAGCGTGCCAGTCAGCACAAACGTCAGGCCCGCGAGCGGCTGGGCGTCGGCGAGCTCGCCCGCCACGCCAGCGTCGGCTGCGGCTTGTGCATGCGCGGCGCCCAAGTCAACCTCGAGCGACAGGCCCGCCTGGCGCAGGCGCTCCAGCACGGCAAGGTTTTCGGGCACGGCGAGGAACTGCTTGACGCTCGCCGCAATCTTGGGACCGATGCCCTCGCACTCGGCGATGTCCTCTTCGCTCGCCAAGATGAGCTTGTCAATCGACAGGAATCGCTCGGCAATGACCTCGCCCACACTCTTGCCCACATGGCGGATACCCAAGGCAAACAGCACGCGACCGAGCGGCTGGCTCTTAGACTTGTTGAGCTCGGCGATGATTTTCTCGGCCGTCTTGAGGCCCACCGGAATGGGGTCGCCCTTCTTGACGCCCTTTTTGCTGTTGGAGCTGGCATAGGTGCGGCCCGTGTCCAGGCCGGCGATGTCGTCGACCGTGAGCTGATAGAAGTCCGCGACATCGTGGATCAGACCGGCGGCGATCATCTTGTCGACGATCTCGTCGCCCAGGCCATCAACGTCCATGCAGCCGCGACTCACCCAGTGGAGCAAGCGCTCCTTGAGCTGCGCGGGGCAGTCGATGGAGACGCAACGATAAGCGACCTCACCGTCCTCATGGACCACGGGGCTGCCGCACACGGGGCAGACCTCGGGCATCTGCCAGTCAACGCTGTCGGCCGGGCGCTTGTCGAGCACGGGGCCCACGACCTCGGGAATCACGTCGCCCGCCTTGTGCACGATGATGGTGTCGCCCTCGCGCACGTTTTTGCGACGGATCTCATCGATGTTGTGCAGCGTGGCGCGCGCGATGGTGGAGCCGGCAACCGTCACCGGGTCGAACTCGGCGACCGGCGTGAGCACACCGGTGCGGCCCACCTGGATGCGAATTTCGCGCAGGACGGTCTGCTTTTCCTCGGGCGGGAACTTAAAGGCAATGGCCCAGCGCGGCGCGCGGGCGGTAAAGCCCAGGTCGAGCTGCTGCTGGAAGCTGTCGACCTTTACGACCACGCCATCGATGTCGTAGTCCAGGTCGCCGCGATGCTCGAGCGCCTGGGCACAGAACTCGTGGACCTCGGCCGGCGTGGCGCAACGAGCCACGTTGGGGTTGACACTAAAACCGGCGCTGCGCAGCCAGTCCAAAAACTCGCGCTGGCTGTGGACGTGCAGCGGATCGGTATCGGCGATGGCATAGATAAAGGTGGCCAGGTCTCGGCGTGCCGTGATCTTGGGGTCCTTTTGGCGCAGACTGCCGGCGGCGGCGTTGCGCGGGTTGGCGAAGGGGTCGCGGCCCTCTGCATCGGCCTCGTCGTTCAGACGCACAAAACTGCCCTTGGGCATATAGACCTCGCCGCGCACCTCGATGGTGCGCTCGCGGTCGGCGCCCATGTGGGCGAGCGCCGGCTCGGACAGGTGCATGGGAACATCCTTGATGGTGCACACGTTGAGCGACACATCCTCGCCCGTGGTGCCGTCACCGCGCGTGGCCGCGCGTACGAAGGTGCCGTTTTGGTAGGTAAGCGCGACGCCCAAGCCGTCGATCTTAAGCTCGCAGGTATAGGTAACGCTACCAGCACCGAGGGCATCTTCAGTGCGCTGGAGCCACGCGTCGAGCTCGTCCAGGTCCATGGCATCGTCCATGGAATACATGCGTGCCATGTGCGTGACCGGCGTAAACTGCTCGCTCACGTAGCCGCCCACGCGCTGGGTATAGCTGTCGGGCGTTACCAGATCGGGGTAGGTCGCCTCGATTTCCTGCAGTTCAACGAGCATTTTGTCAAAGGCGGCGTCCGTGATCTCGGGCGCATCGAGCATGTAGTAGCGATAGGCGTGGTAGTCGAGCTCGTGGCGCAGCTCGGCCGCGCGCGCTGCCGCCTGGGCACGGGCATCGGTCGGCGCGGTGGCTTCCGCAGTCGTAGACGTTTCGGTATCGATGTCCACACCGTCACCAAACAGGCTCGATTGCTCCATAGCAGCACTCCTTCGCTCGATTTCAAACGGATACTAGAGTACCACCGGTCGCAATGGGGTCGAATAGCCCTTTCGAACCGCACCGAATCGGCAGCCGCCAGACCGGGGTGGACAGTTAGTTCAGATACGTATAAATCCTAGAGCTGAATCAGGCACGAACACCCCTGTTTCAACTAATTTGGGCTCCTCGAGACCATGTAAACGTCCCGCTCTCCCTTCCAAACACCCATTCGAGCCCCATCCCAATCAAAAATTGCTCAAAACGCATCCCAAGCTGCCCCAGATTTATACGTATCTGAACTAACTGTCCAGACCATTACGAACCAGGCCTCTTGTCAGCCCCAAGTGATCCGTTTTCCTCCGTCCCCAACGGATCAATAAGAAAAGAGGGGCTGTCCCGCGTTGGCGGAACAGCCCCCTCTGGCCTCGATATGTGCGAAACGGCTCGTTAATAGCCCTGACCGTAGCCCTGGCCCTGGCCCTGCTGGCCGAGCAGCTCCTCCAGGTACTGGCGCAGCTGCTCGTCGGTAATACCGCCGTTGCCAGTGTCGGTTGCGCTGTCGTTCTGCTGCTGGTTCTGCAGTTCCTCGTCGGAGCCCAGCTCGACGGTGACCTTCTTCTCTTCCTTGCCGCGCATGAGCGTGATCTCGACCTTCTCGCCCACCTCGTGGCTGCGCAGCGCGATGATCAGGCCATCGGCGCTCGTGATCTCGTCGTCGCCCAGCTTGGTGATGACGTCGCCCTCCTGAATGCCGGCCTTGGCGGCAGGACCATCCTCAACGACGCTCGCCACATACGCGCCGCTATCGGTGCTCAGCTTGTTGGTGCGGGCGTTGAGCGCGTTGACGCTCGAAAGCGTGGCGCCCATGTACGGATGCACCGGAGTTTTGCCGTCGATAATCTGGTCGGCAATGTTCTTGGCGTAGTTAACCGGAATGGCAAAGCCCACGCCCGAGCTGGAGCCCGAGTAGCTCTCGATAAGCGAGTTGATACCCACAAGCTCGCCATTGTCGTTAACGAGCGCGCCGCCGGAGTTGCCCGGGTTGATGGCGGCATCGGTCTGGATCATGTTGGCATAGATGGTGTTACCGTTGGTAGAGCTCATGGCCGTTGAGCGATACAGCGCCGACACAATGCCCGTGGAGACAGACTGCTCGTTGCCAAACGGCGAACCGATCGCCATAACCCACTCGCCCACGTTAAGCTTGGAGGAGTCACCGATCTCGATCGGCGTGAGCTTGGAAGCGTCGGCATCCTTGAGCTTGATGACGGCCAGGTCGCTCGAGGCGTCGTTGCCCACGTACTCGGCCTCATAGGTGGTGCCGTCGTCCATGGTCACCACGTACTGGTCATAGCCATCGACCACGTGATTGTTGGTGAGGATGTGGCCCTCGGTATCGAGCACAACGCCCGAACCGACGCTGCCCGAGTTGTCCGACTCATCGGCAGACTGCGAAAGCGAGCCATTCTGGCTGCCGCTCGAAGTGGCGGTGATGGAAACGACGGAGGGCAGGGCCTTGGCAGAAACGGCCTCGGCCAACGTGGTGTCCTCGGAGTCGATCGTAATCTTTTGCGTCGACGAACCCGAAGCGCCCGCCGTCACGGCATTCTTGCCGCCACCGATATCGAGCGTGCCGCTCATAATGAGCGCAATGACCAGCAAGGCGCCACAGGCGCAACCGGCGAGTGCCGTAATAAAGATCGGCAGCTTTTTGGTCTTGGTCTTGACCACCGTGTGCTTGTTCACGACCTGCGCACCGCCCAGCGGCTGGCCGGTCTGTGTGTCATAGGCCTGCACGTAGGGAATGTTGCTGCCGGCAGGCGTCGACTCCACCTGCACGCGCGGCTGCTGCTGAGTCTCGCCGGCATTGCCAACATCCTGGGGACGCTGGGAATCGTTCTCGCTCATAGCTGCGATCCTTTCGTCAAATAACCAAAGGCCCGCCAAACACGTGGCGGGCCATCATTGTTCACGTTGAGTTGTACCCCAATATGCGGGCGTACGTGTACGAGAACGCAATCTTTTAGGAAGGCTTAAGTTCTGCTGCAAACTCGAAAGGAGCCCGCACCTGCGTCAAAACCACCACAAAGGTGTCTGTCCCCTTTGTGGTGGAAATCTAGTCCTTAAACAGATAGCCCACGCCGCGGACGGTGGTGATGTGTGCCGCGATCTGCGGGCCCACCTTGGAGCGGATGCGTCGAATGTGCACGTCGACGGTGCGCGTGCCGCCGCAGTACTCAAAGCCCCACACGCGGTGCAGCAGCACCTCGCGGCTGTAGGCGCGATTGGGATGCGTCGCCAAAAAGCTCAGCAGCGAGTACTCCATCAGCGTCAGGTCGATGGGCTCGTTATCGAGTGTCACCTGGTAGGTAGCCAGGTTAATCTCGAGGTTATCGATGTTGAGTACATCGTCAGCGGTGACGGTCTCCTCCTCGCCCATCAGGCGCTGCGCACGAGCCTTGAGCTCGTTGGGCGTCGCCGTGGGGCATACAAAGTCGGCATGCGCGTGATTCGGCAGGCGCAGGGTACCGAGCGCCTCGTCGTCAACGATCACCAACATGGGGACGCCACCACGATCGTCAAGCCACTTGGCAATCTGATCGATGCGGTCGCTGCGGATGCCATCGGAATCGAGGATCAGCAGGTCAAAGTCGTGCGCCGCAGTTGGCGAATCGGGGGTTGCCAGGCTCACCTCGACACCCAGGGTAGTCGTCAAGCTGCGGGCAAACTCGTGGAAGCGCGTCGTGCGCGCCATGAACAGGGCACTCTTTTCGGACATATCGGCCTCCAAAGAAATGAGCTCAATCGTACTGGAACAAACCAGCGCGATTAGGAGTTCGCCAGGTAGTGCTTGATCTCCCACTCGGTGATCGTAGACTCAAACTTATGCCACTCGTCGCGCTTCTTTTTGAGGAAGAAGCTGTGGATGTGCTCGCCGAGAGCATCCTTCATAAACTGCGAGTCCTCAAACACGTCGAGCGCCTCTTTGAGCGAGCGCGGCAGCGGCGCGTAGCCGGCCTCGACCATCTGACGGTCGGTAAGCTTGAGCGTCTCGGCCGTGGCCTCGGGCGGGAGCTCCAGCTTGCGCTCGATGCCGTCCAGACCAGCCGCCAGCGTGACGGCGTTGACCAGGTACGGGTTGGCCATGGGGTCGGGACTGCGCAGCTCGATGCGCGTGGACAGCGGCTTGCCGGGCTTGTAGACCGGAATGCGGACCATACTCGCGCGGTTGCGCAGGCCCCACGTGGCGTACTGCGGCACGGAGTCGCCACCCGTGGTGATGCGCTTGTACGAGTTGACCGTGGGGTTGGTGATGGCGCTGATCTCGCGCGCGTGCGCCAAGATGCCGGCCATGTAGTGCTTGGCGATTTCGGAGAGGTGGTACTTCTCGTCGTCCTCGCCCCAAAAGACGTTGTTGCCGTCGTGGTCGAACAGCGACTGATGCAAAAACATGGCGCTGCCGTCCTCGCCCGCCAACGGCTTGGGCATAAAGGAGGCGTGGCAACCGCTCTCGTAGGCCTGCTGCTTAATGATGAGCTTGGCCGTGGTGATGGCGTCGGACATGCTCAGGGCCTCGGCGTGACGCAGGCTCATGCCGTGCTGCGAGCGACCGGCGGCGTGGAAGGTGTACTCCACGGGCACGGACATCTTCTCGAGCGTGAGGACCGTGTTGCGGCGCAAGTCGCGAGCGGCATCGCTTACCGAAAGGTCAAAGTAGCCCACGTTGTCGAGCGGCTCGGGGGTGTGCTCGTCGGGGAAGTAGTAATACTCCAGCTCGGCACCCACGTTGAGCAGATAGCCAGCCTTCTCGGCCTTGCGGAACATGCGGCGCAGGGCATCGCGCGGGTCGCCGGCAAACGGCTTGCGATCGGGAGTACACACGTCGCAGAACACGCGGGCGACGCCGTTGTGGCTCGGGCGCCACGGCAGGATCTGGAAGGTCGAAGCATCGGGGAACGCCAGCATGTCGGCTTCCTCGGGCGTGGCAAAGCCCTCGATAGCGGAGCCGTCAAAGCCAATACCCTCCTCAAAAGCGACCTCGAGGTCCTCGGGGCTAATGGCAAAGTTCTTGAGGCGGCCGAGAATGTCGACAAACCACAGACGCACAAAGCGGATGTCACGCTGCTCTACGGAGCGGAGTACGTAATCGATGTTCTGCTGGTTCATGTCGCTCCCCTTTCTTTCGGGCGGGTTTCGACTGGTCTATATCGCAGATACTATCGCAGAAAAATGTTTCCGCAGGGTTAAAGCGTATCAAGCGCTCAAAAAACGTGCGCGAACAGGCAGTTGCGAACGAGCGGCTAGCGTTCAGATTCGGAGACAATTTGTCTACAGGCTCGTTCCAGCGTAGGGAACTCCATCGTCACTGCATCCCAAACAACCGAGCGGTCGACATTGCCGTAATCATGCGCAAGATAATTTCTCATGCCGATAATTCCACGCCATTCGATTTCGGGATGAAGCCGCTGCGAGCGTTCCGACAATTTGCCCGCTTCTTCCGTTACCCTAAGCGCACACATCAAAAGGGAGTCCGCCAACGCCCTCGTCCGCACGTCATTCGCATGCAGAAACTGGTCCTCGGTGATATCAAAAACCTTGATGCGCTCGTTCGTTTCAGAAATGGCATCCAAAACCTCTTGGGCGCGAAGGCTGTCTGACTTACGCGCGATCATAAAGGATCACTCCTTCGCGCTCGATTACCGCGGCAAGATCGTCATCAAGATGATCACTAGAGACGAGATCAACCTGCCTCCCGGTTTCTTTGCGCACCGCCTCACCAAATGCCGACAGCGCGAAAAGACCAAAGCCCCGCTCGCGATCGACTTCGAGGCGCAAGTCAATATCACTATCGGCATGCGCCTCGCCACGGGCATACGAACCAAAAAGAATCACGGTTTTGATGGCGGGAATCGAGCTGGCCGCCTCGCGGACGGCGGACTCAATCTGGGCAGTATCCAAAATGCCCGCCGCGGCGCTTTCGCTCGCAGAGCTTTTACCGAGTGAAGGAACAAACGGCAGAGAGCGTTCGCGCAGCATCTGCCTCATAAACATATTGACCGCAACAGACGAAGTCATGCCAAGCTCTTCGCACAGTTCGGCAAATGAGTCTTTAATTGACGAGTCCACTCGCACACTCAGCACAGACGCAGCCATGGATACCTCCTGTATGACATTGTCTATATATTATCACACAGACTAGCGCGAGGTCGATGCGCGATGTTCGATGTGGCCGGGGATCTCGATGCGCTTGGGGGCGAGCTTTGCGGCCTCGCCCACGGTGGTGGTAACAACATCGATGCGCTCGGACAGGCGCTCGACTACGCGCTCGGCAATGGTGAGGGTGTCTTGCGCGGCCGTGGTCACGCCACCAAAGAGCACGTGATTCCAGGGGCAATCGTCAAACGTCGCAATCTTAAGACCCGCCGGCAACGAGGTTCCCAGCTGTGCCAACGCCTCGGTCAGACGCAGGAAGACCAGACCGTTGACGGCAATGAGGCCGAGCTTTTTGCCTGCATAGCCGCGGATAGCCTCGTCCAAGCGGCCAACGCCCGTGGCACCGCCGTCGGCTAGGGTGACGACCTCGCCCGCAAGGCCGCGGTGCGAAAGCTCGTCAGTAAAGGCCTCGGCGCGCTCGCGACGCACGGGGCTGTCGTCGCTTGCCTCGGTGAGCAGGCACAGGCGCTCGCTGCCTGCAGAGGCCAAGGCGTCTACCAGGCCGGCGACCAGCTCACGGTTGTTAGATGTCACCAGGTCGACACCGCCGTCGGCAACGTCGCGGTCGAGCAGCACAACGGGCAGGCGTCCCGCTGCCGCGGCGATCGCCTTGTCGTTGCCGCCACAGGTGTTGACGACCAGACCGTCCACGTCAGCATCGATAAGTCTGGCGAGCGACTCGGCCTCCTTTGCGGGGTCGTTGCCGCTAATGGCAGTCATGAGCAAGCAGCCGCGCGCGGCAGCGCTGGCGGAAAGTCCTTCGAGCATGGCGCTCGAGAACGGGTTGGCGATGTCGGCCAGGATCACACCGATGAGGTTGGTACGCGATCTGCGCAGATTGCGCGCGGCGGCACGCGGGCGATAGCCGGTGCGCTCGATGACCGCCGCGATGCGAGCACGGGTTTCCTCGGTCATTTGCCCAGGGCGGTTGTTGAGATAGCGCGAGACCGTGGCCGGACTCACGCCCGCCTCGGCGGCAATGTCCTTGATTCTCATCTGCGCCATAGCGCACCCCGTTTCCCAATTGTCGGCGGTCTGAGTCATTTTAGGCATTATTAAAAAACTCGGTTGCAAAACGCTGTAGGTGAGCAGCATCGTTTTTGCGTCTCGAGCAGATGCGATGATGGGCTAGATGGCCGAGTCTTTGGACAGCTCAAAATAATCAGGATGCAAGGCAATAACCGGGCCCTGCTCCTCGGGCATCAGATGCAAGTGTGTCTCGGCCAGATAGCTCGCCGCATCGGTATCGCCCCTCTTAATAGCCTCGAGAATTCGGCGATGCTGCCGACGAATCGGCTCCCAATCCAGATCCTGCGACACCATACGCAGCCAGTTATACCGCTCAAAATGCGTATTGATGCTCTTCATCCAATCCCACAGCATATGGCGGCCGGCAATCACGAAACACGTCTCATGGAACAGGTTGTCCAGGTCAAAGAAACGACGCGTTTCGCTATGGTCGAGCGACTCGGACTCGGCAAGAATCTGCTCAAGCCGATGCTTTTGCTCGGGCGTGGCAGCAGAGCAGCATTTAATGAGCACGCTTCTCTCGAGTTTCTCGCGCAAGAAACAAGCGTTCTCGGCGCGCTCCATGCTGATTTTTGAGACATAGGTGCCGCTTTTGGGACGCGTTTCCACCAGTTCCTGCTCACGCAAGCGCACAAAAGACTCGCGAATGGGCGTGCGCCCGATTCCCGTCTCCTTTTCCAGACCAATCGCCGAAAGGCGTGTGCCGGGCCTAAGCTCGGCATAGATGATCTTGGAGCGCAATGCGTTGTATGCCTGATCTTGCAGGCTCTGATAATGCTGGTGTTGTTCCATAAAGCCCTCGGATGAAGCCCACGGTTTGTCGAATATCACCACGTAATACTATCGCATCCCCCGCCCCCTCATAAGTTGCGGTGGAATAGTTCCTGCTCAAAGCCTTCAGCAGCAAAAACAGGAACTATTCCACCGCAACTTCCAACAGTCTTTTTGGGACGGGGCTTTTTTGGCTACCCTGAGCCGCAAGTCGGCCCCTTGCCACAAAAGGGGCCCATCTACTACGTTAACGCGGAGAGCCCAGACCATGCTGAAAAGTGCGAAAACAAAACCGCTGGTAGAGAGCTTGTCGATTTTCGAAAAAGCCGACTATGGTTGACCCCTGCGGCTTAAACGTAGTAGATAGGCCCTTTTCGTGGCGCAGCACTACTGCACCCCAAATTGGCACCCCGAGCCCTCGTGAGTTGCCAACAAGCTGTTCGCCCAGCGCTTTATCCGCGCGGCATTTGGAAAATAGCACCACCGCAAAACCCGCGAGTAGCGCTTACTTTGCTATATCTCACTATACTTTGCTATATCTTGCTATACTTTGCTATATCTTGCTATATCTTGAGCAAAGGTGGCTCACATGCAAACAAACCCTTTTAAGCCCACAGCAGGTAAAACACCTCCCACGATTATCGGCCGCGAAGATGTGCTCGAAGAATTCAATGAGGGCCTCGTCAACGGGCCTGGTGCCCCGGGGCGCCTAATGCGCATAGCCGGCGTCCGTGGAACGGGCAAGACGGTCCTCCTTGACGAGTGCTCACGTTTGGCGCAAAGCCATGGCTGGACGGTCATAAAAGAGGTCGCAACCGAGGGACTTTGCCAGCGCATTCTCGAACAGCTGCAGCCCAAATTCCAGGCCAAACACGCCAGATTTGAGCCCACCGTAGCTGGCATATCCATCGGCAGCATAGATATTGAGCGAATCGGCCCATCGCTACGCGACGCCATGAGACAGACAATATCCAAGAATGGAAATGGCCTGCTCATCACTCTCGACGAGGTTCAAGACGCAGAGTTCGATGAGGTCCGAACGCTCTCCATTGCGATTCAGCAGGTTATCGGCGAAGACCTTGATATCGCCTTTGTTTTTGCTGGGCTGCCTTCGATGATTGAAAGCATCATCAACGGAAAGACACTTACGTTTTTGCGCCGTGCCCTCCCCTTTGATCTGAAGGCTGTGGCAGTAACCGAAGTGTCGTACTCCCTCGAGGAAACCATTGAAGCGTCTGGCATGGAGTTGCAGCCAGGTATTGCCGGCCAACTTGCCGAGGCAACGCAAGGCTATCCTTTCATGATCCAACTCGTTGGATACTACGCATGGCAGTTGGCAAGACGCGCACACACAGCGATTATTGGAGAAGAAGAAGCCGAGCGTGGCATTGCAACGGCACGCGAACGCTTCTGCGCCATGGTGATTGAGCCCGCGCTGCAGCGCATTCCGCCCACGTGCATCGCTTATCTGCTGAGCATGGCGTCTTTGGGGCAGACGAGCTCGACCAGCATGGTTGCCGATGCCCTAAACAAAACGCCTCAACAGGTGAGTTCCGTCCGCAGCCGCCTGTTAAGAGAATCGATTATCGAGGCTCCCTCGTACGGCAAGGTCTCATTTGCCATTCCCTACATGCGCGACTACCTCTACGAGCACAAAGCCGAACTGGAAGTTGAACTGTAGAAACGGCAACTGCCCTGCAAGACGAAAACCGTTTTCGTACGGATTTAAAGCAGACGCAAATGGTTTTCGTCTTGATTTGCGCACGGAATTAAGACGCATAATTTCGCTTTCATATGGCTCAATGTCGGACGCAGACTGTTTTCGTCTGTCAATACGTCTGCAATCCAAACGAAAAGAGCCCCGAGCTCGTATGAACTCGGGGCTCTTTGTGCCGCACATCTATGAGAGGAGAAATTCGATGCGTACGGGCGCTACTCCATGAAGCCGCCCTAGGATGGCGGCAACCTCGTCAATGGGGTCAGGTTTACATGCACCAAGTTGGTACAAAGTAACCTGTCCCCCATACACCAAGGGCTTGACTAGAGCTCGCAGGCAACCTTGTAGCCATCGCCGATGGCGTCGCGAATGTTGCCACACTTGTTGGCATCGCCCAGCACGTGGGTGGCAACACCAGCAGCGGCAAGGTCGTCGGCAAGCTTGGTGTTGGGACGATAGCCCATGGCAAGCACCAGCGTATCGGCACCGGTGATGGTGTGGACCTCGCCGTCCTTTTCGTAGCTGATGGTGTCCTCGGTGATTTCGGTCACCTTGGCCTCGGTCAGCACGTGGACGCCCTTGGAGAGCATGCGCGTGATGAGGACCGCGCGACCGGCGCCACCCTCGTTGGCGGCGAGCGTCTTGGTCATCTCGATGACGGTGACATCGCGATTGGCCGGCGAGAGGTCGTTGACCAACGGGGCCAGGTAATCGGCCGTCTCGCAGCCAACGGTGCCGCCGCCCACGATGACGATCTTCTTGCCCGGGAAAGCCTTGCCACCCAGCAGGTCGTCAGCCGTCATAACCTGCTTAAAGCCCTGCATGAAGGCCGGAGCGATGGGCTCGGCGCCATAAGCCAGGATAACCTCGTAGCCCGCGAAGTCGCGCTGAATGTCCTCGGCCGAAAGCTCGGTGCCAAATACGCACTTCACGCCGGCCTCGGCCAGGCGACGGTACTGATACTTGATCACGCGGGTGAGTTCCTGCTTTGCCGGCGGAACGGCCGCGATGCGCATCTCGCCACCCGGCTCGTCCTGCTTGTCCACGAGCACCACGTTATGGCCGCGCTTGGCGGCAATGTAGGCCGCCTCCATGCCCGCAGGACCGGCACCCACAACGAGCACGTTCTTTGCCTCGGCAGCAGGCTCGTAGCCGGCCTCGTCGCGCTCCACGTCCGGGTTGACGGTGCAGGAGATGCGCTTGCCAAACATAATGCCGTTCAGGCAGCGCAGGCAGCCGATGCAGGGGCGGATGTCGTCGGCGTTGCCGGCAGCAGCCTTGTTGCAGAACTCGGCATCGCACAGATTGGCGCGGCCCATCATACAGATGTCGGCAGCGCCGTCCTCGATCAGTTCCTCGGCAATCCAGGCCTCGTTGATGCGACCGACCGTGGCGACAGGAATGTTGACATGTTTTTTGATCTCGCGCGAGCAGGCGGCGTGCGAGGCCTGCTGGGTACCGGCAGCGGGAATTGCGGAACCGCGCTTGATGGTGGTGCCGCCCGACACGTGAATCATGTCGACGCCGGCCTTCTCCAGGCGACGCGAGACGTAGATCATGTCGTTGAGGGTCAGGCCGCCATCGGTGTACTCATCGCCCGAGATGCGGACGTCAATGATAAAGTCCTTGCCGCAGCGCTCGCGAATCTCGGCGATGACCTCGAGCAGGAAGCGCATGCGGGCGTCGAGCGAGCCGCCGTACTCATCGGTACGCTTGTTGTAGAGCGGGGTCAAAAAGCCGCCGAGCATGCCGTGGGCGTGCGCTGCATGAACCTCGACGCCATCGACACCGGCTTTCTGCATACGCACGGCAGCGTCGCCAAACTGATGCGTGAGCTCGTGGATCTCGTCGACCGTGATAGGACGCGGTGCCTCGCGGGCGTAAGACGGGCCCACAAAGGACGGAGCGATCAGGCGAGGCGTGCCCGGAATGTTAAAGGCCATGTAGGCGGGGTGGAAGAGCTGCGGCATGATCTTGCAGCCATACTCGTGGACGGCCGCGGCGAGCTTTTCCCAGCCGGGGATAAACGTGTCGTCGTAGCAGCACATGTCACCCGGCAGATAGGTATAGGTAGGCTCGACCGTCACGACCTCGGTGATGATGAGGCCCACGCCGCCCTTGGCGCGGGCACGGTAATGATCGACCAAGTCATCGGTCACATAGCCATGATCGGCCAGGTTGGTGGACACCGGCGGCATAAAGACGCGGTTCTTGACCTCGGTCGTACCGACCTTGATCGGGCTAAAGAGCATCGGATAGGCAGAGGACTCCATACAGGGTTCCTTTCGTTTGAGCCGCTCGGCGGCAGTTGCTAACGTACTTATCGTATCAGTAACCGCGCAGCACCCGACCGCACGCGCTTCCCCAACTTCTGCTCGACCCACAAAAAGTTGCGGTGGAATACGGAGTAGATGAAGCTTTTGACAGGCAAAACAGTCCGTATTTCACCGCAACTGATGGGCGGGGTGGAATTGAGGGCTCAGATAGTCAGTCATGCCCTCATCCGCCACTTCCTCACCTACAGCGCGCCGTCCAGCATAAGGTTCACCTTGAGCACGTTGACCGTGGGCTCGCCGAACACGCCGAGGAAACGGCCCTTGGTGCACGCGGCGATGATGTCGCGCACCTCGTCCTCACTTTTGCCCGTGGCCTTGGCAAGGCGCGGAACCTGGTACTCGGCGGCATCCGGAGAGATCTCCGGGTCGAGACCGGACCCCGAACACGTCACCAGATCGACGGGCACGGCGTCCATATCGGCATCGGGGTTGGCGGCGCGGATCTTCTTCACGCGCGCATCTATCAGCTGCTGATACTCCTCACTCGCCGGGGACAGGTTGGACGGGGCACCATACGCCATGAGCTCGCCGTCTTCGCCTTCGACAATTGACACGTTCTGGATACGACCCCACATGTGGGCTTCGTCATCGAAGTTCTGGCCGATGAGTTCGGAACCCACAACCTTGCCGTCGACCGTAATGAGCGAACCGTTCGCCTGATACGGGAACGCAACCTGGGCGATGCCGGTCACGACGAGCGTATAGCCCAGGCCGCAGACAACGGTAAACAGCGCGAACACGCCCAGTGCGCGCGATGTAACACCTTTGAACATACAAACCTCCACTTACATAATGCCGCAGAACGCGAGCAGCATGTCGATGAGCTTGATGAATACGAACGGGGCAACGATGCCGCCCAGACCCCACACGAGCAGGTTGTGGGTCAGCAGCTGTCCGGACGGGACCTCGCGGTACTTAACGCCCTTCAGCGCGGCCGGAATCAGCGCGACGATAACGAGCGCGTTATAGATGATGGCCGAAAGAACCGCGGACAGCGGGCTTGCCAGACCGAGGATGTTAAGCGCGCCAAGGCCCGGGTAGATCGGCGAGAACAGGGCCGGGATGATAGCGAAGTACTTCGCCACGTCGTTGGCTACCGAGAAGGTCGTGAGCGAACCGCGGGTCATGAGCAGCTGCTTGCCAATACGCACGACCTCAATGAGCTTGGTGGGGCTGGAGTCGAGGTCGACCATGTTGCCGGCCTCCTTGGCAGCCTGGGTGCCTGTGTTCATGGCCACGGCGACGTCGGCCTGGGCCAAAGCGGGCGCGTCGTTGGTGCCGTCGCCGGTCATGGCGACCAGGTGGCCCTCACGCTGGAACTCGCGGATCTTCTCGAGCTTGCCTTCAGGGGTGGCCTCGGCCAGGAAGTCGTCAACGCCGGCCTCGGCGGCGATTGCCGCGGCGGTGAGCGGGTTGTCGCCCGTCACCATGATGGTCTTGATGCCCATCTTGCGCAGGTCGGCGAACTTCTCCTTAACGCCGGACTTGATGATGTCCTTGAGGTACACAACGCCCAGCACGCGGCAGTTCTTGGTCACGACCAGCGGGGTGCCGCCGGCCTTGGCGATGCGCTCGACGACCTCATCGCACTCCTGGGAGAACACGCCGCCGGCTGCCTCCACATAGGTGCGCACGGAATCGGCAGCGCCCTTGCGGATCTCATTGCCCTCGTAGTTCACGCCGGACATACGCGTTGCCGCGGTGAACGGGATGAACTCCATGCCCTTATCCTCGAGTGTGCGGCCGCGCAGACCGAACTGCTCCTTGGCGAGCACGACGATGGAGCGGCCCTCGGGGGTCTCGTCGGCCAGCGAGGAAAGCTGGGCGGCATCGGCCAGCTCCGCGGGATCGACGCCGTCGACCGGGATGAACTCGGCGGCTTGGCGGTTACCCAGGGTGATGGTGCCGGTCTTGTCGAGCATGAGGATGTCGACGTCGCCGGCGGCCTCGATGGCGCGGCCGGACATGGCCAGCACGTTGGCCTCGTTCAGACGGCTCATGCCGGCGATGCCGATGGCGGACAGAAGGGCGCCGATGGTAGTGGGAGCCAGGCACACGAGCAGCGCCACGAGCGTGGTCACGGCCGTGGGGTTGACCATGTCGTTAAGACCGGACGAGAAGCAGGAGTAACAATACAGGGCCAGCGTGACCAGGATAAAGACGATGGAGAGGGCCACCAGGAAGATCTCCAGAGCAATCTCGTTAGGGGTCTTCTTACGCGCGGCACCCTCGACCATCGCGATCATCTTGTCCAGGAAGCTCTGGCCGGGCTCACTGGAGATCTTGACGATAATCCAGTCGGACAGCACCGTGGTACCGCCGGTAACGGCAGAGCGGTCGCCGCCGGCCTCGCGGACCACGGGGGCGGACTCGCCGGTGATGGCGGACTCGTCAACGGAGGCAGCGCCCTCGATGACGTCGCCGTCGCCGGGAATCTGCTCGCCGGCGCGTACGATCACCAGGTCACCGCGTGTGAGCTCGGTGCCCGGAACGACGGTAAAGTGCTCCTTGTCCTCAACGGACTCGATGCGATGGGCCTCAACATCCTTCTTGGCCGCACGCAGGGAATCGGCCTGGGCCTTACCGCGGCCCTCGGCAAGCGCCTCGGCGAAGTTCGAGAACAGGTCGGTGAGCCACAGGATGACCGCGATGGCGACCACATAGTAGGTGGGCACACCCGCGTCCTGCACACCGAAGATGGAAGCGACGGCCAGAACGGAGGTCATGACGGCGGAAAGCCACACCAGGAACATGACCGGGTTTTGAATCTGGACGCGAGGATCCAGCTTGGCAAACGAGTCGCGGACCGCGCGGCCCATCATGTCTTTTTGCATAGTCATAAATCTGCGCCCTCCTTTACGCAATCATCTGGAAGAACTCGGCAACGGGGCCAAGCGCCAGGGCCGGGAAGAAGCTCAGGGCACCGATCAGCAGAACGATGAACACGAGCAGGAATACGAACATGCCGTTGGTGGTAGACAGGGTACCGGCGCTCTCGGCGACCTTACCCTTTTTGGCCAGCGAACCGGCGATAGCCAGCGTACCGATGATGGGCATGAAGCGGGCGAACAGCATCTCGAGGCCGAGCATGACGTTGATCCAGGGAATGTTGCAGTTCATGCCTGCAAACGCCGAGCCGTTGTTGCCGCCGCATGAGGTGAAGGCATACAGCACCTCGGAGAAGCCATGCGCCCCGCCGTTGTTGAGTTGGTCGACAAGACCGGGCACCATGCAGGCGATAGCGGAGCTCACCAGAATGGCGAACGGAGTGGCGAGACACAGAACCACCGCCCAGCGCATCTCGGTCGGCTCGATCTTCTTGCCCAGGAACTCAGGCGTGCGTCCGACCATGAGGCCGGCGATGAACACCGTGAGGATGGCGAAGCCGATCATGCCGTACAGGCCGCAGCCCACGCCGCCGAAGACGACCTCGCCCAGAGCCATCTGAAGCATCTGGACAAACCCGCCGAGCGGGGTGTAGGAGTCGTGCATGGAGTTGACCGAACCGTTGGAAGCAGCCGTCGTGAAAGCGGACCAGGTGGAAGAGGAGGCGATGCCAAAGCGGCTCTCCTTGCCCTCCATGTTGCCGCCGGCCTGGCCGTCGGTCATCTCGATATTGACCGCTCCGCCATCGGCCAGCTGCGGGGTGCCCGCGTGTTCGTTGGCGGCGATGGTGCCGGTGAAGATCACCAGCAGGATGAACATGGCGGCAAAGATAGCCTTGCCCTGCTTGGTGTTCTTGACGCCGATACCGAAGGTGAAGCAGCAGGCGGCCGGAATCAGCAGCAGGCTGGTCATCTCGATGATGTTGGTGAAGGCACTGGGGTTCTCATACGGATGGGCGGAGTTCACGCCGAAGAAGCCGCCGCCGTTGGTGCCGGACTGCTTGATGGCGACCTGAGGAGCCGCGGGACCCTGGGGCAGGAACTGCTCGGTGACCACGCGCGCGCCCTCGACAACCTTGCCGTCGACCTTGACTGTGTCGCCCTCGATCTGGGCGCCGTCGATGACGCTCCAGCCACCGTCTGCATTAGGCTGGACAGCGACGGGCTCTACGAGCTCAGCCTTCTGAGCCGGCTGGAAGTTGGAGATGACGCCACCGGCAGCCAGGCAGATGCCGAACACGAGGTTCAGCGGGATGAGCACATACAGGACGGTGCGGGTGAGGTCGACCCAGAAGGAACCCAGACCCTGCTCCTTGACCTGACGGAAGCCGCGGATGAGCGCGAACATGACCGCGATACCGGTGCCAGCGGAAACGAAGTTCTGCACGGTGAGGCCCATGAACTGCACAAAGTAGGACAGGGTGGTCTCACCGGAATAGGATTGCCAATTGGTGTTGGTTATGAAGGAAGCGGCCGTATTGAACGACAGGTCCCATGACACACCCGGCAGGTGCTGGGGATTGCCTGGCAAGAAGGACTGAAGCGCCTGGAGTGCCACAAGAGCCACGAGGCCGATCCCCGAAAAGACCAGCACGCTCGCCAGATAGCGCCTACACCCCATCTGCTCTGCCGCGTCGATGCGAAGCAGGCGATAGACGCCACGCTCCACAGGAGCAATCACAGGCGACAGGAACGTATGCTCACCATCCATGATATGGGCCATGAATCGACCGAGCGGAACGGCCAGGACGACGAGCACGGCAAAGTACAAGATGTACTGAATCGCAGCGTCCATAGTTTACGAATCACTCCTCATCAGAATGTAGATGTAATAGATAAAGAGTCCAATGCAGACGACTCCGATAATGGGAATGAGGATGTCCATTACCGCCCCTTTCACGCGCGGTCCGATGTCTCGGACGCCTGCTCTCGCAAGCGTCTGGGGACAGTAAACGCTTCTAGGGATTAAAGAGGCGTGAGGGCTGGGGCTCACGACCTTAAGATGCCGTAAAGATGCAGGTAGAAAGCACTATTACGGCTGCAGTGCGCCTATACTCGACCTCGCGAGCATACAGTGGCGTCCTCGCCGCGTATGCACGCATGGACAACGCTTCAGAAAGGCTACGCTATGCAGCGCGACGCATCGGACACTCGCGTCAATCCAGACCTCATCCTCAAGGCAATTGAGAAAAACGAGGTTGCCGACGACGCTCGAACCAACCGGGGACACCTCAAGATTTTCTTTGGCTACGCTGCTGGCGCAGGCAAAACCTATGCGATGCTTCAAGCCGCCCACGCCGCCAAGCGGCGAGGTGTCGACGTCGTCGCGGGATACATCGAGCCGCACGAACGTCCGGCAACTGCCCATCTTGCACAAGGGCTTGAGAACGTGCCCTGTAAACTCATCAAGCACAGCGGCATTGCGCTCAGCGAGTTCAATCTAGATGCGGCTATCGAGCGCGCCCCTCAGCTCATCCTTGTCGACGAGCTCGCCCATACGAATGCGCCGGGGTCTCGCCACGACAAACGCTATCAAGACGTCGAGGAACTTCTACATGCGGGCATCGACGTCTATACGACCGTGAACGTTCAGCATATCGAGAGCCTAAACGACATGGTTGCATCCATCACCGGCGTTGTCGTGAGCGAACGAATCCCCGACCGTATCTTCGATGATGCCGACCAGGTCGAGCTCGTCGACATAGAGCCCGAAGACCTACTTGAGCGCCTTCGCGCCGGCCTCGTCTACCGTCCCGCACAAGCCGACCGAGCACAGCAGCATTTTTTTACCGTTGAGAACCTCACCGCACTCCGAGAAATCGCGCTGCGCCGCTGCGCCGATCGCACCGGCCACCTCACAGACGCCGCACGCGTGCTGGGAAACCGTGACTACTACACCAGGGAGCGTATCTTAGTCTGTGTCTCCCCGGCGCCGACCAATCCCCGCATCGTCCGTGCCGCCGCACGCATGGCGAAAGCGTTTCGCAGCGAGCTCGTCGCCCTGTTCGTAGAGAGCCCGCGCACGCAAGCCATGAGCGATGATGAGCGCGCCAAGCTTGCAGCCAATATCGCCCTAGCCGAGCAGCTCGGAGCACATATGGAAACCGTCTATGGCGACGACATCGCGTTTCAGATCTCCGAGTTCGCGCGCCTGTCGGGTATTTCGAAGATCGTCATGGGGCGCACGGGCGAGCGTAGTAGCGTCCGTCAGGCCCTCTTCGGCCGCAAATCTCTCGTAGAACAGCTCATAACATTCGCCCCGAACCTCGACATTTACATCATTCCAGACCAGTCGACTCCGCCCTCCCGGCCCGAAGGACGCCGCCGTGCGCTCGCCCTGCAGCCGCCCAGCAGCTGTGACGTGCTTCGCACGCTGGCCCTCTCTCTTGTCGCCACGGCGATCGGCACGGCTTTCCGCCATCTGGGTTTTGCCGATTCCAGCATCATATCCCTCTATATCCTCACGGCCCTGCTGACCGCCGTCACCACGACGGGGCGCATCTGCACGATCGTATCGAGCGTGCTCTCTGTAGTGCTTTACAACTTCTGCTTCGTCACGCCTCTGTTTTCGCTCGCCAGCTACGACCGAAGCTATCTGGTCACGTTCGGCATCATGTTCGCTACCGCTATGGTCGCCGGCGAGTTAACTGCGCGCACCGCCGACAACGCCCGTACCTCCGCCGAGAACGCATTCAAAACGCGCGTACTCCTCGAAACGAATCAGCTCTTGCAGCAAGCCCATAGCGCGGAGGAGTGCGCCCGCGTCGCCATGAACCAACTCGTCAAACTGCTTAAACTCGACGTGGTCTTCTACACCGCCGAACACGGCACGCTCGGCAAGACGCTCTATGAGTCCGCTGGCACCGAAAACCGATCCGCGTCGCTGCTCACCGACTACGAGCGCGCTGTTGCAACCTGGACCTACACCAACAACAAGCGCGCGGGCGCAAGCACGCGGACCCTGCCCGAGGCGCGCTGTCTCTACCTCGCGGTTCGCACCGGCGACAAGGTATTCGGTGTCATCGGCATCGCCCTGGAGGGGCGCGAGATCGAAGCCTTCGAGCATTCGATCGTCCTATCTATCGTAGGTGAATGCGCCTTGGCGCTCGAAAGCGACCGGGCGGCGCAAGAGCGCGAAGAGGCTGCGGTCTTGGCGAAAAACGAGCAGCTGCGCGCCAACCTTTTGCGCTCCATCGGCCACGATTTGAGGACACCCCTCACGGCTATATCCGGATCTGCGGCAATCCTTCGGAAGAGCGACGAGAAGCTCAGCCTCGAACAACGCTGCGATCTTGCCGATGCCATCTACGACGACTCCCTCTGGCTTATCGATACCGTGGAGAACCTCCTCGCCATCACACGCGTAGAGGACGGCACCATTCGCCTCAACTTAACATCCGAGCTCATCGACGAGGTCATCGAGGCCGCCCTCAGCCATGTCGCCCAAGCATCGCATGGACGTGCCGTCACCATCGAGCACACTGACGACATCCTGCTGGTACGCATCGACGTCCATCTGATCATGCAGGTGCTTACGAATCTCATCATGAACGCCTTCAAATACACGCCCGAGGACTCGACTGTCACCATCAGCGCACGTCGCGAGGGTGCGTTCGTCGTGGTGGACGTCGCAGACGATGGGCCGGGTGTGGCAGACTGCGACAAGCCTCATATCTTTGAGCGCTTCTTCACCTCAAGCAATACACAGCCCGTGGATTCGCGTCGAAGCATCGGCCTTGGGCTGTCGCTCTGCCGCTCCATCGTGGAGGCGCATGGCGGCGTCATCGAAGTTCGCGACAACCACCCCCATGGGGCCGTCTTCCGTTTTACCCTGCCCGCCGAGGAGATCGAGATTCATGAATAATGCCGCTAAGCCACGCATCCTCCTGGTCGAAGATGACCTGACCGTTCAAAACCTCGTTTCGACCGCGCTTGACCTCCACGGCTATGTCGTGAGCAAGGTTTGCAACGGCCAGGCCGCCATCATGGATGCGGTGTCGCACGGCCCCAGCCTCATCATGCTCGACCTCGGCCTTCCCGACATTGACGGTATCGAGGTCATCACGAAGATCCGAAGCTGGTCGGCAGTCCCCATTATCGTCATTTCGGCGCGTACCGAAGATTCCGACAAGATTGCAGCACTTGACGCAGGGGCAGACGACTACCTCACCAAGCCCTTTTCTGTGGATGAGTTGCTCGCGCGCGTCCGTGCGAATTTGAGGCGCTCCTCGATGGCGTCGAGCGAGTCGACAGAAGCGAGCACGTTCGACAACGGTCCGCTGCATATCGACTACGCCGCGGGATACGCGACGAAAGACGGACGCGAGCTCTCGCTCACCCCAACCGAGTACAAATTGCTCGTCCTTCTGGCGAAAAACGTCGACAAGGTGCTCACCCACACCTTCATCACCCGCGAGATATGGGGCACGAGCTGGGACAGCGATCTGGCGAGCCTGCGCGTGTTCATGCGCACCCTGCGCAAGAAGATCGAGGCAGACCCCTCTCACCCCAAGATGATTCAGACGCACATGGGTGTCGGGTACCGCATGCAGCGTCTCTAGCCCACCCCACAAAAAGTTGCGGTGGAATAGTTCCTGAATGAGGCGTTTGGCGCGCCAAACGGGGGTGCGGACAGAAAGTTGGACCGCGGGGCGGTCCGGACTGGAGGTTCGCATG
>CABUJN010000024.1:0-30486 GCA_902491935.1 uncultured Collinsella sp. | reverse complement strand
GCGAGCGCGAGGCTGCCAAGGCTCAGGAGGAGCGCAAGATAGAGGAGGCGCTAGCCCAGGGCGTGAACCCCGAGGACCTCGACGCCATCAAGGTCTCCCAGGGTGTTACCGTCCAGGAGCTTGCCGAGGCGCTCGACGTTCCGGCCAACGACATCATCAAGCGCCTGTTCCTGCTGGGTACGCCGCTCACCATGACGCAGTCCATGTCCGACGACCTTGTCGAGCTCGTTGCCGATGACCTGGGCCGTCAGATCAAGATCATCACCCCCGAGGAGGAGAACACCTTCTCGTTCTACGACGATCCCGCCGACCTTAAGCCGCGCGCCCCGGTCGTTACCGTCATGGGCCACGTCGACCACGGCAAGACGTCGCTGCTCGACGCCATCCGTCACACTGGCGTTGCTGCCGGCGAGGCGGGCGGCATTACGCAGGCCATCGGCGCTTCGCAGGTCATGATCAACGACCGCAAGATCACCTTCATCGATACCCCGGGTCACGCTACCTTTACGGCCATGCGTGCCCGTGGCGCCAAGGTGACCGACATCGTCATTCTGATCGTTGCCGCCGACGACGGCGTCATGCCTCAGACCATCGAGTCGATCAACCACGCCAAGGCCGCCGGCGTTCCCATCGTCGTCGCCGTCAACAAGATCGATAAGCCGGGCGCCAACCCCGACCGCGTGCGCCAGGAGCTCACCGAGTACGGCGTCATCCCCGAGGAGTGGGGCGGACAGAACATGTTCGTCAACATCTCGGCCAAGCAGAAGATCGGCATTGATGACCTTCTGGAGACCGTGCTGCTCCAGGCAGACGTGCTCGAGCTCAAGGCTAACCCGGACACCTTTGCCTCCGGCAACGTCCTCGAGGCCAAGCTCGACAAGGGCTCGGTCGCTACCGTGCTCGTGACCCGCGGTACCCTGCACGTGGGCGATACGCTGGTCGCTGGCCTCACCTACGGCCGCGTCCGCGCCATGCTCGACCCCAAGGGTCGCGCCGTCACCGAGGCCGGTCCCTCCGACGCTGTCGAGATCCTGGGCCTGCAGTCCGTGCCCAACGCCGGTGACGAGTTCCGCGTGTTTGAGGACGAGCGCGAGGCTCGCGCCCTTGCCGACGAGCGTTCGCTCAAGGCCCGTATCGAGGAGCAGAGCCGCGTCAAGCACGTCACACTCGAGAACCTCTTCGAGACCATTGCCGACGCCGAGGTCAAGGAGCTCAACCTGATCATCAAGGCCGACGTCCAGGGTTCCATCGAGGCCCTTCAGGACTCGCTCGACAAGATGGATCAGTCCGAGGTTCGCATCAACACGATCCACTCCGCCGTTGGCGCCATCAACGAGACCGACGTCGTCCTGGCCGACGCCTCCAACGCCATCATCATCGGCTTTGGCGTCCGTCCCGACGGTAAGGCCCGCTCCGCTGCCGAGCGCGAGGGCGTCGAGATCCGTTGCTACGACGTTATCTACAAGTGCCTCGAGGAGCTCGACGCTGCCCGTATCGGCATGCTCAAGCCCACCGAGGTCGAGGTCTCCACGGGTACCGCGACCGTCCTGGACACCTTCAAGGTGCCCAAAGTCGGTATCGCCGCCGGCGTCCGCGTCGAGGAGGGCGAGATCGCCGCGACCGATTCCGTGCGTCTGGTGCGTGACGGCATCGTGGTCTTCAACGGCAAGATCGCATCGATGCGTCACTATAAGGACGAGGCCAAGAGCCTCAAGAGCGGTTCCGAGGGCGGCATTGGCCTGGAGAACTTCCAGGACATCAAGCCCGGCGACCAGATCGAGGGTTACCGCATCGACCAGGTTGCCCGTACCGAGTAGGGGGTAGCGCTATGAAGCAAACGCAGGCAACCCGCCGGCTGGGCGAGCAGCTTCGCGAGAAGCTTGGTTATATCCTGCTCTTCGAGGTTTCCGATCCGCGTCTCGACCTGGTTACTTTGACCGCGGTCGAGGTCGCGGTGGACCGTTCGTTCGCGCGTGTGTACGTGTCGTGCGATGCGAGCCGCTACGACGAGGTCATGGAGGCGCTCGCAAGCGCTAAGGGCCGTATTCGCAGCCTGTTGGCTCGCTCGCTCGATTGGCGTGTTACGCCCGAACTCGATTTTCGCATCGATCGTTCGACCGATGAGGCCGAGCGCATCACGCGTGCGCTGGAAAACGTTCCCGCCACGCTTGCGATCGAAAAGGACGAGGACGGCTATCCGATAGCGGATGCCGCCCAGGAGGCAGCTTTAGATGACTAATTCCGCCGACCTCGCCTCGTGCGAGTCTGCAGATATTCAGCGACGCATCCTCGAGCTCATCGAGGGTGCGTCCTCCATTGCGATTTCGGGACACACTTCTCCCGATGGCGATGCCCTGGGCTCCGTATTGGGTCTGGGCCTTTCGCTCATGAAGTTTTTCCCCAACAAGGACATTGCGCTGCTGCTGGCAGACGACGACCCGGTTCCGCGCATCTACCGATTTATGGAAGGCTCCGATCGCCTGGTGCCGGCATCTGCGTACACTGGCAATCCGGACCTGTTCATCTCGGTGGACGTACCGGTCGTCGAGCGTCTCAATAATTCCGCCGAGGTGCTTCGTCGCTCCAAGCATGTGGTGTGTTTCGACCACCATCCGGCGCGCGAGGAGTTTGCCGAGCTGAGCCTGAGGCGCGTCGAAGCTGCAGCCTGCGCCATGATTATCGACCGCTTCTTGGACAATTGCGGCATTGTCGCACGTGATGGCGTTGCGACCTGCCTGCTTTGTGGCTTGGTTACCGATACCGGCCGTTTTCAGTACCAAAACGCCGATGCCGCCGCGTTCCATGCGGCCTCGCGTCTGGTTGCCCACGGTGCCGATCCGGCGCGCGTTGCGCTCGAGGTATACCAGAGCATGCGCGTTGAGTTTTTGCACCTCAAGTCCATCGTCATGGGCCGCATCAAGACGGTGGCCCACGGACGCGTCGCGTATAGCTATGCCTACCAGAGTGACCTTGAGGCTTGCGGTGTCACCTCGGATGAGTGCGACGGCCTGGTTGACGTGGTGCGCTCGGTGATGGGCGTCGAGGTCTGCCTGTTCCTGAAGGGCATTGAGGGCGATACCAAGGTGCGCGGCAACCTGCGCTCAAAGGGCGACCTCAACGTGTCCGAGATTGCTGCTGCCTTTGGCGGAGGCGGACATTCCGCTGCCGCCGGTTTCTCCAACAACGGAACGATTCTCGAGACGCTCACCGTGGCACTTCCCATGCTGGCCGAGCTGGTAGGGGAGGATCCCGCTTCGGTGACCGTCGAGCTTTAACTTTTTGGATGGTACATGGCTCGTCGTACGCCTTCACAACTGAATATGCTGCTCGCCGTCGATAAGCCGGTGGGCTGCACGTCCCACGATGTGGTCTCGCAATGCCGGCGCGCCCTCCATGAGCGGCGCGTCGGCCATGCCGGCACGCTCGACCCCATGGCATCGGGTGTCATGGTGGTGGGCGTGGGCCAGGCCACTCGTCTGCTGGGCATGCTCACGCTCGATACCAAAAGCTACGTCGCCGATATTTCGTTTGGCGCCGAGACGAATACCGATGACGCGGAGGGCGAGGCGGTCCGCACGGTGGCTGTTGCCAACGAGCTCCGCGATCCTGCCTATGCCCGTGAGCACTTGGCCGCCATGCTGGGTCCGCAGATGCAGGTGCCGCCGGCGTTTTCGGCTATCTCGGTCAATGGCGTTCGCGCCTATAAGTCTGCTCGCGAGGGCAATGCGGTGGACCTACCTCCGCGCCCCGTCGAGGTCTATGCCGCCGACCTGATCGCCGTGGGCGGCGAGGGCGATTCGTGTGTGTGGACCGTGGCGTTCTCGGTGAGCAAGGGCACCTACATTCGTGCGCTCGCTCGCGACCTGGGCCGCGCCTGCGAGAGCGCCGCGCACATTTCCGCGCTGCGCCGCACGGCCTCCGGTGTTGTTTCCATTGGCGCCTGTCATGCGGTCGAGGAGCTTTCTCCCGAGTCCGCCGCTGGCTTTGCCCTGGATCCCATTGTGGCCCTGGGCGCCACTCGCGTTGACTTGCCGGGCAATCTTGCCGACGACCTGCTCTGCGGCCGAAGCATTCCCGTTGAGCGTGCGCTTGCCGATTTCGATGCCTCGAAGGCGCCGTTTGCGTTGGTGCTCGATGGGGGACTCAAGGCGCTCGCCCGCATTGAGGGTGGCCGCTTTGTCATGGAGCACGTTTTTCCGCAGGCAATCGGCGGTGTTCGATGATGTTGTCCGCTCGCGAGCTCGCGCGTATCTTTTTCGCGGGCGAGTCGGACGAGGCTCGCATCGTTACTGCCGATGCGTTTGATGAGTGCGAGCACCTGGGTGCCACATCAATTGCCATCGGCGTGTTCGACGGCGTGCACCGTGGACACCAGGAACTCATCGAAGCGCTTGTCTGTGATGCCCGTGCCCATGGCTGTAAGGCGGTCGTGGTTACCTTCGATCCCGACCCGGACGTTGTGGTGAGCCCTTCGCCCGCTCAAAAATTGATGACGACGGCCGACCGTCTGCATGCCCTGGCTCAAACCGGGATCGATGCAGTGGTGGCCGTTCCCTTTACGCCTGAGGTTGCGGCGCTTGACCATGTTGATTTTCTCTCGCTGGTGTCGCGTCTGGTCGACATTCGATCGATTCGCGTTGGCAGCGACTTTAGGCTGGGTCGTGGCGGTGCTTCTGGTGTTGCCGAGATGCGCGCCTGGGGTTCCGAGCACGGCGTTGACGTGTATGGTCACGACCTGCTTTGCGAGGGCGGTGAGGCCATTTGCGCCACCCGTATCCGTCATGAGCTGGGACAGGGCCATGTGGAGCTTGCTGCTGAGTTGCTTGGCCGCCCGTATATGGTGCGTGGCGGTGTTATTCGCGGCCGTCACGAGGGTTCTGGCATGGGCTTTCCCACGGCAAACCTGCAGGTTCCCGACGGCATTCAGGTGCCTGCCGATGGCGTGTATGAGGGTCTGGTGCTGGTCGATGACACCGCGTGGCCCGCTGCCGTGAACGTCGGACTGCCGCCGACGTATGCCGACGATGCCGCTTCGGCGCATCTCGAGGCTAATTTAATTGGTTATACGGGCGACCTGTACGGCGCTTCCGTTTCGCTGGCGTTTTCGCGCTGGCTGCGTCCGTCGCGTGTGTTCGATTCGCTGGATGAGTTGATCGCGACCGTCGAGGGTAATATCGAGGACATTCGTCACAACTTGGGTGAGCAGGGGGTGAGCATCCGTGATTAGCGATGAGGAAAAAGACCAGGTACGCGCTGCGTCCGACCTGGTCGCCATCGTGCAGGAAACGGTTGAGCTCAAGCCCCGCGGCCACGAGTTTTGGGGTTGCTGCCCCTTCCATGGCGAAAAGACGCCGTCATTCCACATTATCCCTGCCACGCAGGTGTGGCATTGCTTTGGCTGCGGCGAGGGTGGCGACGTCTTCACCTATATCATGAAGCGCGAGAACCTGAGCTTTCCCGAGTCAATCCGTTATTTGGCCGACCGCGCGGGTATTGAGCTGCATGACACCGGAGATCGCCGCGAGCGCGGTACCAAGCGTGCCCGCATCTACGATCTGTGCGCCGAGACTGCTCAGTTCTACCACACCATGCTTATGCGTGGTAAGGACGGCCGTCCGCGTGAGTACTTTGCCAGCCGCGGCATGGGTGGTGACGTCTGCCGCCGCTACTGCCTGGGCTTTGCGCCGGGCCGCAACGCGCTAGTGTCGCATCTGTCTCAGGCGGGTTTTACTCCGCAGGAGATGATCGATGCCAACGTTGCCGTGAGCCGCGGGCGCGGGCAGCTTGCCGACCGCTTCTACGACCGCGTGATGTTTCCCATCTTTGATGAGCAGGGTCACAACATTGCCTTTGGCGGTCGCATCATGGGTGACGGCCAACCCAAGTACCTCAATACCGCCGAGACGAGCGTGTTTCATAAAAAGCGAAACCTCTACGGCTTTAATTGGGCCAAGGAGTTTATCGTCGCGCAGGATACCGCCATTGTGGTGGAGGGCTATACCGACTGCATCGCCTGCTGGGAGGCGGGGATTAAAAACGTCGTCGCCACGCTGGGCACCGCGCTCACGGAGCATCACGTCAAGACGCTCACCCGCTTTGCCAAGCGCATCGTCTATATGTTTGACGGAGACGCCGCGGGCCAGAAGGCCGCTCGCCGTGCGATTCAGTTTATCGAGCAGGATTCGATGGACCTGCGCTGCGTGGTGCTGCCCGACGGTAACGATCCCATGGAGTTCATCACGGCGCACGGCGGCCAGGAGCTGCAGGAGCGCATCGACGCGGCCGAGCCGCTTATGGATTTTGTCTACCGTTCGCTGCAGGAGTCGAGCGACATCACCACGCCGGGCGGTCGTGCCAAGGCGCTGGAGGATGCGCTGACGCTTATCTATCCGCTGCGCGACAGCTATATGATCGATACGTACTTTATCCAGATTGCCGATCTGTTGGGTTTGGATCTGGAGACCGTGCGTGCGAGCTCGGGCCGCGTGTTTCGCGACGTCGCCAAGCGCGAGGATGCGGAGCGCCGCCGCGAACAGAACTATGAACGCCAGCGGGCGCAGGCTGAGCGATCTGGTAGCGCGGGCGGTCGGTCGTCTGGTTCGCAGGGGACATCTCGTGGTGCTTGGGCATCGGGCGCGACTCCGGCCGTAGCGGCGCCGGTCGAGGAAGATCCGTACGACTACGTCCCGCTCGATGCCTATGGCGCTGCACCAGTGGAGGTCGTTGACGACTTGCCGCCAATCGATGTGCCCGATGGTGTGGGCGCTGTGCCTGTTGCTGATGGTTTGAGCGCACCGGCTGCGGCGCCGATGGTTCTTACCGATCTAGAGCGCAAGTCCTTGGCAGGGGAGCGCGAGCTGTTGACGATGCTCACGAGCTACCCCGACCTGTTCCGCACTTATGCCGACCGCATCTGCTCCATCGAGTGGGTTGACCCACGTCACGAGTCCATCGCATGGGCCGTTCTGGCAACGCCGCCGGGAACCGATCCTGCAGCCTGCATGGATGCTGCGCGCTCAGTGTGTCCCGATGCGGCAACGCTTGTGAGTGCCGGGCGCATCTCGGCGACGAGCAAGCATCCCACCGAGACGAACATCGTGTTTATGCTCGATACGCTCGAGCTCTACACTATCAAGCGCCGCATGCGTGCCGCACAGGCCAAGCTGCGCCAAGACCGTTCACTCGATGATGAGGCCCGTCGTGCGCTGACCGTGCAGGCCGCGCAGGACTCGCAGCGTCAGCGCGAACTGCAAAAGTCGATCGGCGGCGTGGCGGACCCGTTCCGTTTGATCGGCCTGGAGGCCGCAGGCACCGAACAAGCCTAGATGTTGTGGTCAACCAGCGTATTCTCGCCTATATCCAGTCCTCTTTTTGGGTATAGACGTCAATGTGTGTGCTAAAGTATTGAGTCCTGTGGACTATGAAGGGAGAATCTGTGCCAAAAAAGACTGAGAGCACGGGTACTGGGCTGGAATCCTACGTTGCAAAGCTCATGGGCAACGGCTCAAACAGGACTTCGGTAACCGAGGACGAGATTCAGGTCGCCCTGAAGGATATCGATGTTTCTGACGAGCAGCTCACCGCGGTGTATTCCGCGCTGCGCAACAGCGGCATCCAGATTATCTCCGCGAGCGGTAACGACGACGCCCCCATGGACGTCGACGATGACGATAACGATACCGATACCGACGATTTCGATGACGACGACGAGCACGATTCCGGCTCGCTCGACGATCACGAGCTCAAGATGGCCCGTCAGGCCGACGCCGAGATGGGTTCTTCCAAGAGCAAGAAGAAGCGCACCGTGCGCACGTCCCGTTCACGCTCGCGCGTGCGTGGCATCGATGCCTCCACGGTGATGCTGACCGGCGATCCGGTCCGTATGTACCTCAAGGAGATCGGCAAGGTCGACCTGCTGACCGCCTCCGAAGAGGTCGATCTGGCCATGAAGATCGAGGCCGGTCTCGAGGCCACCGAGAAGCTCGAGGCTGCCGATGCAGGCGAGCTCGAGCTCACGCGTGCCGAGATGCGTCGTCTTACGCGCATTGAGAACGTGGGCCTCGAAGCCAAGCAGGCACTCATCAGCGCAAACCTGCGTCTGGTCGTCTCCATCGCCAAGCGCTATGTCGGTCGCGGCATGCTGTTCCTGGACCTGATCCAGGAGGGCAACCTCGGTCTGATTCGCGCCGTCGAGAAGTTCGACTACCAGAAGGGCTTTAAGTTCTCCACGTACGCCACGTGGTGGATCCGTCAGGCCATCACACGCGCTATCGCCGACCAGGCCCGTACCATCCGTATTCCTGTGCACATGGTCGAGACCATCAACAAACTCGTCCGCGTGCAGCGCCAGCTTCTCCAGGACCTTGGTCGCGACCCGACCCCCGAGGAGATCGGTGCCGAGATGGACATGAGCGCCGACCGCGTCCGCGAGATCCAGAAGATCTCGCAGGAGCCCGTGTCGCTCGAGACCCCCATCGGCGAGGAAGAGGATTCTCAGCTGGGCGACTTCATCGAGGATTCCCAGGCTATCGTTCCGCCCGATGCCGCCAGCTTCTCCATGCTGCAAGAGCAGCTCACCCAGGTGCTCGACTCGCTTGCCGATCGTGAGCGCAAGGTTATTGAGCTGCGCTTTGGCCTTGTCGACGGACATCCCCGTACGCTCGAGGAAGTCGGCCGCGAGTTTGGCGTCACGCGCGAGCGCATCCGCCAGATCGAGTCCAAGACCCTGGCCAAGCTTCGCCACCCGAGCCGCAGCAGCAAGCTCAAGGACTATATCGAAAGCTAGTCAAGCAAGAGGCGCCCTCAAGCACATCCGCTTGGGGGTGCTTTCATGTAGTCGTTGGGGACGTTCTTGAATGACTAGTCGTTTAAGAACGTCCCCAATAACTGGGTCGGAAAATTTCTTAAAAAAGTTCTTGCCCTGAGCTGATTCGTCCGTATAATAAACTTCGTTGCTTGAGA
This sequence comes from uncultured Collinsella sp., assembly GCA_902491935.1. Taxonomy (GTDB): domain Bacteria; phylum Actinomycetota; class Coriobacteriia; order Coriobacteriales; family Coriobacteriaceae; genus Collinsella. The sequence continues at coordinate 21,525 of CABUJN010000024.1, read as the reverse complement.
GCACGCACCTATTCCTCGGTAGCTCAATGGTAGAGCACGCGGCTGTTAACCGCGCTGTTGTAGGTTCGAGTCCTACCCGGGGAGCCAGAATTTTTTCAGCCCTTTCCGTTGGGCTTTTAAATTCCTCGGTAGCTCAATGGTAGAGCACGCGGCTGTTAACCGCGCTGTTGTAGGTTCGAGTCCTACCCGGGGAGCCAGGTTGTAGAACCCGTCGCTTATGCGGCGGGTTTTTTCATGTCGCGAACGCTGTTCGCGAACGTTACCGTATCAACATTTCGTGTCGAGGATGTAATCCCGAGGCCCGCCACCTCAACATGGCGCGGTCGTTGTAGAATATTGCAATGATTGCTCCCACGACATGGTGCCGCGAGCACCAAGAAAAGGAGATTCTTGTGTCTGAGACCATTAACGGCAGCCTGAGCGTCTCGAACGACGTTATTGCCGATATTGCCGGTTATGCCGCGATGACGTGCTATGGCGTTGTCGGTATGGCTGAGCAGCTCCAGGGCGCCGAGAGCGTGCGCCTGCTTGCCGGTCAGCGCCTCCGCAAGGGCGTGCTTGTCTCCACCGACGAGAACGGCCTTACGGTCGATCTTCACGTCGTGCTCGAGAACGGCGTCAACATGAAGTCCGTCTGCCACAATCTTTCGAGCTCCGTTGCCTTCACCCTGCAGGAGATCGCCCAGATCGATCCCGCCAGCCTTAAGATCGGCATCCATATCGACGCGCTCAAGAGCCGTCTGAACTAGCATCCGAAAACGGAGATTCAAATACCCATGATTGCAAAGACCATTCGCACCTGTTTTCCGATCGCTGCGGCTGCCGTTTCCGACAAGGCCGAGGAGATCAACAAGCTCAACGTCTTCCCCGTACCCGATGGCGATACCGGCACCAACATGTCGCTCACGCTCGCCTCGGTGACCAAGGAGCTTTCTGCTCTTCCTGCCGACGCTGACATGGAAGCCATCGCCGGCGCCATCACCCACGGCTCCCTCATGGGCGCCCGCGGTAACTCCGGTGTTATTACCTCGCAGATTCTGCGCGGCGTGGCCGAGGGCCTCGTCTCTGCCGATGAGCCTATTACGGCTGCCAACATCGCCTTCGCTTTCCGTCGCGCCGTCAAGGTTGCCTTCCAGGCCGTCCGCAAACCCATCGAGGGCACGATCCTCACGGTCCTGCGCGATGTCTCGACTAAGGCCGATGAGTGCGAGAAGAAGAAGTTCTCGGCCGAGGATGCGCTCGATGCCATTGTCGTTGAGGCCTATCAGTCCGTCGCCCGCACGCCTGACCTGCTGCCCGTTCTGAAGGAGAACGGCGTGGTCGACTCCGGCGCCTTTGGCTTTGCCATCTTCCTGGAGAACTTTGTTGCCGCCGCGCTTGGCCGCAGCACCGTTGTCGAGGATTTCTCCGCCACGTTTGATTCTGCCGGTTCTGCCCGCGATGCGGCCCTCGGTCGCGTTGAGATCGAGGCCAACGACGATTGGGAGGGCTCGGAGTTCCGCTACTGCAACGAGTTCCTCTTTAAGGCCGACGCCCCGTTCGACGAGGACGAGTGCCTTAAGTTCCTGGGCTCCATGGGCGACTGCGAGCTGCTCGTGGGTGCCTATCCCGACTACAAGATCCACGTGCACTCCAACACCCCCAACCTGGTGCTCGAGCACATGCTGCAGCTTGGCCAGATCTACGAGGTCTTTATCCACAACATGGAGATGGAGGCTCACGACCGTACCGCCAAGATTCACGAGGATCAGGAAAAGGCCGCCGAGCCCGCCAAGGCGCTGGGTTTTGTCGCCGTTGCCGCCGGTTCCGGCGAGGCCGACATCCTCAAGTCCCTTGGCGTTGACGTGATCGTCTCGGGTGGCCAGACCATGAACCCCTCGACCGCCGACCTGCTGGGCGCGGTGGACCAGGTCAACGCGACCTCGGTCATTATCCTGCCCAATAACGGCAACATCCGTATGGCTGCCGAGGCTGCCGCTTCTGCCTGCACCGACAAGAAGGTCGCCGTCGTTCCCACCAAGACCGTCCCGCAGGCGTTCTCCGCGCTGTTCGCAGTCCTGCCCGATTCCGAGCTCGAGGACGCCGTTGCCGCCATGGTCGACGCCATCAGCGAGGTTCGCGATGGCGAAGTCACCCGTGCCGTGCGCGATTCCAGCGCCTCCGACGGCTCTCCGATTCACTCCGGTGACGTCATGGGTATCATTGCCGGCTCCATCGACGTGGTCGGCTCCGATGTGAAGCAGGTCACGCTCGACTGCATCAACCGCATGCAGGAGGATGAGGAGGGCGACGCGCTGACGATTCTGGCCGGCGAGGAGCTGTCCGATGAGGCCTTCCAGGAGATCGTCGACGCCATCGAGGAGGCTCAGCCCGACCTGGAGATTGACGCTCATCGTGGCGAGCAGCCGCTCTATCCCGTGATCTTCTCGATCGAGTAGGCATCTGCCCATGTCCGAGCTGTGCTCCGTGCCGCGCGTCTCGGAGCGCTTTGCCCAGAGCAATGCGCTCGACGAGGATATCGCGCGACTCAAATATGTTTCGGGTAAACGTGAGGAGGCCCTTCGCCGTCTGGGAATTCGGACGGTGGGGGACCTCCTTCTCCATATCCCTCATCGATATCTCGACTTTACGCGCTCCTGGTCCATCGAGATGGCTCCCATCGGTACCGTTTGCACGATTGTCGCCACGGTCGATCGTATCGTCCAAAAGCAGCCTCGCCCGCGTATGCAGGTGACCGAGGTCTCGCTTGTGGACGAGACGGGCGTATTGCAAGTCGCCTTTTTCCGTCAGCCCTGGATCGCCCAGCAGTTTAAGCAGGGTGACCGCCTGGCCGTGATGGGTAAGGTCGAATTTGCCTACGGCTTTAAGCAGATGGCCTCGCCGCATTTCGAAAAGCTCGAGGACGGGCGTGCCGCGGGCACTATCCTGCCGGTCCATTACGTGAGCGATGGGGTGAGCCAGGCGTGGATGCGCCGCATCGTTGGCGGCGCGCTCGAGGTCGTCGGCAATCCCTTCGACCCGATTCCCGCGCGCTTGCGCGCCAAGCGCCGCCTGATGAGCAATGCCCGCGCGCTGCGCTCAATTCACTTTCCCTCGAGCATGGCCGAGCGCGATATCGCGCGCGCACGGCTTGCCTATGAGGAGTGCCTCTACCTGCAGCTGGCGCTGCGCTTGCGCAACGACGGCGGCTTGGTTGAAGTTGCTCCCTACGCCCACACAGCGGGCGAGCACCTGGCGGCTCTCAAGGAAGCCCTGCCGTTTTCGCTGAGCGACGAGCAGGAGGCCGCGTTCCAAGACATCCTGCACGACATGTGCGATGGCGGGCGCGTGATGAACCGCCTGCTGCTGGGCGACGTCGGTACCGGCAAGACGGCCGTCGCCGCCTGCGCGCTGGCCGTCGCGGCCGATTCGGGTACTCAGTCCTGCGTTATGGCGCCTACGGGCGTGCTGGCGCGCCAATATGCCGATAAGACCGGCCCCTTGCTCTCGCAGGCTGGCATGTCCTGGGCGCTCCTGACGGGTGCCACGCCGGCGGCCGAGCGCGAGCAGATCCATGCGCAGCTGGAATCGGGCGAGCTCGACGTCCTCTTTGGAACCCACGCGGTCCTTTCGGATGACGTGGCATTTAAGCATCTGTCGCTTGTCGTCATCGACGAGCAGCACCGCTTTGGTGTGGGCCAGCGCAATGCCCTGCGTGCCAAGGGTCCGGGTGCCGACCTGCTCGTTATGACGGCGACGCCGATTCCGCGTACGTTGGCGCTCTCGGTCTACGGCGACCTGGACACGAGCATCATCCGCCATCGACCTGTTCCGGGTGCGGGCGTTACGACGCGCGTGCTCACCGAGTCGAGCCGCGACTTGGCCTTCGGCGCCATTCGCGAGGCTCATGAAAAGGGCCAGCAGGCTTACGTGATCTGCCCGCTTGTGGAGCCGAGCGACTCGGCCGATGAGCTTGAGGATGTCCCCGGTATCGCTCGCGACGACGAGGGCCGCGTGACCGTGCCTGTACCGCTGCACGATACGGCAACCGAGCTCGACCGACTGCGGCTGGCGTTGCCGGGACTTACCATCGAGCGCCTTCACGGCCGCATGCCGGCGGGGGAGAAGGACCGCGTGATCGTTGCCTTCAAGCGCGGCGAGATCGACGTGCTCGTCTCGACCACGGTGGTCGAGGTGGGTGTCGACGTGCCCAACGCCACCGTCATGGTCATCGAGAACGGTGAGCGCTTTGGTCTGGCGGCGCTGCACCAGCTGCGCGGCCGCGTGGGCCGCGGCAGCGTGTCGGGCACCTGCCTGGTCATGACGCACTCCAAGGGCAATGGCGGCGCCTCGGCGGCACAAGAACGTCTCCAGTCGCTCGAAAAGACCTCGGACGGCTTTACGCTCGCCCAGATGGACCTGCGTCTGCGTCACGAGGGAGAGATCCTGGGTTATCGCCAGCACGGCGGCGTGACCTTGCGCTTTGTGGACCTGGACGCCGACGAGGATCTTATCGAATGGGCCCATTTGGACGCGGTCGAGCTCTTGCGGTATGCTTGCAACCTTGACTCCGTGGCGACGCGCCCCTTGCGCGATGCGGTCGCCACGCGCTATCGACATATCTTTAAGGAGGTCAGCGGAGGATGAGAATCATCGGCGGTGAATGGCGCGGCCGCAAGATCGAAGAGCCGCGCGGGCGTGATGTCACCCGTCCCACGACCGATCGCGTGCGCGAGGCATGTGCATCCATGGTCATGTCGGCGTTCGACTTCGATTTGGACGAGGTCCACGTGCTGGACGCCTTTGGCGGCTCCGGCGCCTTGGGTATTGAGATGCTCTCGCGTGGCGCCCGCTCGCTCACCACGTTCGAGATCGATCGCAATGCCGCCCGTCTGATCACCAAGAATATCGAGTCGCTGTGCCGCGACCGCTCGCGTTGGCGCGTCGTTACCGGCGATGTGCTGGCGAGCGCCTCGCGCGGCCGTGTACCGGGCGGTCCCTTTGATCTGGTCCTGCTCGATCCACCCTATGCCTTTGGCGCCGAACCGGTTGAGGAGCTGCTGCAAAATCTTTCCCAGCAGGGGCTGCTGGCGCCCGGGGCCTTTGCCCTGTTTGAGCATGCCGCATCCGATGCGGGCGCTCATCCAGCTGGTTTTGAGACCGTGCGAGAGAAGCGCTATGGCATTACCTCGGTTGACTTGCTGCGCTGGGTGGCCGAGGACGAGAACGACCTTGCTGATGAGAACGAAAATGACGAGGATGCGCCTTCGGAGGACACCCATGAATGACACCATCAATCGCGTGATCGTCCCGGGTACCTTCGATCCCATCACCTTTGGTCACATAGACGTGATCCGCCGAGCGCGCCGCATCTTTCCCAGCGTGATTGTCGCCGTGGCCGAATCACAGGGTAAAAACGGCGTGGGTACCACCTTTATGCTCGACGAGCGCGTGGCGCTGGCCCGCGAGGCCCTCGGTGATCTGGACGGCGTCGAGGTACTGCCCTTCACCGGCCTGCTGGTCGACTTTGCACGTGAACAGGGCGCCGGCGCCGTCGTTAAGGGTCTGCGCGCCATGACCGACTTTGAATATGAGCTGCAGCAGGCCGACCTCAACTATCGCCTGGATAGCGAGCTGGAGTCCATCTTTGTCATGAGTGCTCCGCAGTACGGTTACATTTCGAGCTCGGTGGTGCGCCAGATCGCTTCGCTTGGGAGCGACGTGTCGACGTTTGTGCCGCCCAACGTGGTCGAAGCGCTCAAATATCGCTTTTCGTGACGTTTTTTATTGCCTGGTGGCATGTGGTAAACTAACACGATGATATGTTACCTATGAAAGGAGACCGGATGCCGGACGAGAATTTTCCTGGCGACAGGATCGTGAGTCTTGTCGACGAGCTCGAGGGGCTCATCGAAGAGGCTAAGACGCCGTTCGGCAAGAACGCCCAGATGAAGGTTATCGACGCCGACGTCTTCTTTAACATCCTCGATGAGATCCGCATGAGCTATCCCGAGGAGTGGCAGAAGTCCCGCCGTATCCTCAAAGAGCGCGAGGAGCTTATGGCTTCCGCCGCCGCTCAGGCCGATTCCATCATTGCCGATGCTCAGCAGCAGGCGCTCACCATTGCCGGAGAGCAGGAGATCGTTCGCTTAGCCCAGCAGCAGGCCGACGACATCCGCGACCGCGCCCAGCAGTACGAGCGCGAGACGCGCTATGCCGCCGAGGATTACGCCGAGCAGGTCTTTACGCACCTCGAGGAGAACCTTAAGAGCCTGACCGGCACCGTCACCCGTTGCCGTCAGCAGCTTAACGAGGGTGCCGCCCAGCAGAACGGTCAGTGGTAATGGCCGAGTTCCCGAGCGTAACCGTCGATCTTTCCGAGCAGCTCGAGTTTCCTGGAGACTCTTATCCGCTGACCGGCAAGGTCGATGTCGCCGCCTACACGGTGGGTGAGAAGGAGTTCCAGCTGCAGGACGGTATTGCCTACGACGTGGTCTTTACCAACGCCGGTACCGGCGTTCTGCTGTCGGGCATGGTCCGCGCCCACGCCACCGGCGAGTGCGATCGCTGCCTGGAGCCCGCCTCGTTTGATATCGCTGGCGAGATCGAGGAGTTCTACCTCTTTGAGGAGCCCGAGGACCCCGAGGCCTATGAAGACGGCTACGAGTTGCTGGGCGAGGATCGCATCGTCGATCTGGGCGAGCCCATCAACGACGCTGTCGTCATGGACACGCCGTTCGTTGTCCTGTGCAAGCCTGATTGCCGCGGCCTTTGCCCCACCTGCGGCATCAATCTCAACGTCGAGCAATGCGATTGCGCCGCCCAGGCGGAGGCCGAATGGGCCTCTGCCACGGAAAATCCATTTGCAGCATTGAAGAATCTCAAGCTTGACGAGTAAAACTGTGGTAGTATCGCTACTTGCGCGTAATCGCCACACTGGATAGTTCATAAGGAAGGTCACTATGCCCGTACCTAAACAAAAGCAGGGTCGTATCCGCACCCATACCCGTCGTTCCGCCAACATGAAGATCTCGGCTGCGGCTCAGTCCACGTGCCCCCGTTGCGGCGCTGTTAAGCTCCCGCATCACGTGTGCCCCAGCTGCGGTTTCTACAAGGACCGCGAGGTTATCGTTACCGAGTAACTGTATACTCTGGATGCGATGCCGTTCCAACTGGAACCACAATGGCCGGCTCAATGAGTCGGCCATTTTTGTATAAGGAGCATGTATATGAGTAACGTTCGCGTTTGTGTAGACGTTGTGGGCGGAGACGAGAAGCCCCAGGTTGTCCTCGATGGTATCGAGGCTGCGCTTGCGGCAGATCCCGAGATCGAGGTCTTGGCCGTCGGTCCCGCCGAAATCGTCAACCCCTTTGCCGCAGCGCATGCCCGCGTGGAGGCCTTGGAGGCCCCCGACGTCATCAGCATGGAGGATGATCCCATCCGCGCTGTGATGACCAAGCGCAAGTCCTCGATCGTGCTTGCGTGCCGTGCCATTAAGAAGGGCAATGCGGACGCGTTTTTCTCGGCCGGTTCGACCGGTGCCATGACTGCTGCCGCCACGGCCTACGTCACGCCGTTTAGGTATTTGGCGGAGGGCAAGAAGCAGCCGGTCCGTCCGTGTCTGACTAACGCACTGCCCAATCGCGCCGGCGGCCTGACGGTGCTGTGCGATATGGGTGCCAATCCCGATGTCACGGTGGACGATATGGTGCGCTTCGCCCAGATGGGCTCTGCCTATGCCCGTGTGGTTTTGGGCATTGAGCATCCGCGCGTGGGTCTGCTTGCCAACGGCACCGAGGACGAGAAGGGCTCCAACTTTACCAAGTCGTGCTTCCCGGCCATGAAGGCCGCGGTTCCCGGCTTTGTGGGCAACTGCGAGGGCACCGATCTTACGTCGGGCAATTTTGACGTCGTGGTCGCCGATGGCATGTCGGGCAACATCGCGCTCAAGGCCACCGAGGGCGCTGCCAAGTTTTTGCTGCAGGAGCTCAAGGGCGCCTTTATGTCTTCGCTCGGCACCAAGATCGCCGCGCTGCTCATCAAAAAGCAGATGCGCGAGATTAAGGCCAAGCTTTCGGGCGACGCCAAGGGTGGCGCGATTCTTTTGGGCCTGCGCGGCGTGGTCCTGATCGGCCATGGCGCCACATCGGTCGAGGCTGTTAAAAACGGTACGCTCGCGGCGGCCGAAGCCGTGCGCGCCGGGCTGGTCGAGAATGTCGCCAACTCCATGGACGGCATCGTTTTATAACAGCGGCGTTATGCGTCTCGGGGCGTGCGTCGTGGGGTAGAATCAGAACCATGTCTTGGTACCGCCCGGGCGGTACCATTCTTTTGGTATTCATGCACTATGAGAGGAAGCGCTATGGATCGCTCCGAAATCTTCGACAAGATCGCCGAGGTCGCTGCTGACGTTCTGGGCGTCGATGTTGCCGAAATTAGCGATGAGACCACCTTTGACGACCTCGATGCCAACTCGCTCGAGCGCCTGCAGCTGGTTACGGCTATCGAGGACGAGTTCAACCTCGAGATCGATGACGAGACCCTGCTCTCGCTCAACTCTGTCGCCGACGCCGTCGACGCTATCGAAAACGCCAGGGAGGCCTAGGTCTTGGCTTTGTCTGAACGACTTACGCGCGCCCAGGAAATCCTGGGCCATGAGTTCAATAATAAGGTGCTGCTGCGCGCGGCCCTTACGCATCCCTCGGCAGTCGAGGGCCAGCCGGTTTCTGCCAGCTATGAGCGCCTTGAGTTCTTGGGCGATTCCATTTTGGGCGCTGTGGTCGCACGCTCCCTGTTTGAGTCCTATCCGGAGTTTGACGAGGGCAAGCTCACGCGCCTGAAGGTGTCGCTTGTCTCGGGCGCTACGCTGTCCGAGGTTTCTCACGAGCTGGGCATCGACGACATCATCATCTTTGGTGCCTCCGAGACCGGTACCGGTGCGCGCGGCCTGCATTCGGCCCTCGAGAACGTCTATGAGTCGCTCGTGGGCGCGCTGTACCTGGATGCCGGCTGGGATGCCGCGGCAGAGTTCATTCACCGTACGCTTAAGCCGCATTTGGCTTCCGAGCGTGCCGAGCATCCTGCGAACCCCAAGTCGTTTTTGCAGGAGTGCGTGCAAGCCGACGGTCACGAGCCCCCGGCGTACAAGCTCGTTGGCTCCGAGGGCCCGGCGCATGCGCCCACCTTTACCGCCGTGGTTTTGATCGATGGTATTCGCCAGGGTCGCGGCTCCGGCTCCTCAAAGAAGGAAGCTGAGGGAGCCGCCGCGCTCGAAGCGCTCGACCGCATGGGTTACACCACCAACGGCGTGATTCTGAACAAGAAGCACGTGTAAGCGAGGAACCGTGTATCTCAAGTCCCTCACGCTCAAAGGGTTCAAGTCGTTTGCCGACCGCGCCCATATGACGTTTGAGCCGGGCCTGACCGTCATCGTCGGTCCCAACGGCTCGGGAAAATCGAACATCTCCGACTCGATTCTGTGGGTCCTGGGCGAGCAGAGCGCCAAGCAGCTGCGTGGCCAGGCCATGGAGGATGTCATCTTCTCGGGCTCGTCAGCGCGCAAGCCGGTGGGTGTCGCTGAGGTCACGCTGGTGCTCGATAACTCGGACCATATGCTGCCCGTCGATTTTGACGAGGTCGCCATCACCCGTCGCATGTATCGCTCGGGCGAAAGCGAGTACCTCATCAACTCGAGTCCGTGCCGCCTGATGGACATTCAGGACATTCTGCACGATTCGGGCCTGGGCAAGGATACGCATTCCATCATCAGCCAGGGCAAGCTCGACGCCATTTTGCAGAGCCGCCCCGAGGAGCGCCGCGCCCTCATCGAGGAGGCCGCCGGCATTTCCAAACACAAGCGCCGCAAGGAGCGCGCGCTCAAAAAGATTAAGTCGATGGACGAGCACCTGACGCGTGCCCGCGACATCAATAAGGAAATCGCCCGTCAGCTGCGACCGCTGGAGCGTCAGGTCGATCGCGCACGCAAGTACAAAGAGCTGTCCTCGCGCGCGAGCGAGCTTACGCAGATGCTAGCCGTCGACGAGCTTCGTTCGCTGCAGTCGCAGTGGAATGACCTGGAGAGTCGTTCCAAGGAAGGTGCCGCCGAGCTGGAGCTTGCGCAGTACCGCTTGGGCGAAAAGGAGCGCGAGCTCGAGAAGCTTCAGGTCATGCTCGAGGAAAAGGGCCTGTTTGTGGGCGACCTGGGCGAGCAGCGCCGCCATATGCAAGATGTGGTCGGCCGCATTAACTCCGACATGCGCCTGCTCGAGGAAAAGGGCCACAACATGGTGTCGCGCCTGTCTGACATGCGCGGGCAGATTTCGAGCTCCGAGCATCAGCGTCGTCGCGTGGTCGAGGAGCTCGAGGACGCGCGTGCCCAGCTTGAGGAAGTGACCGGTGCGCACATGCAGGCCCAGGACGACGTTGACGCCGCCGGTCCTGCTGCTGCTGAGCTCCACGAGCGGCGCGTGGCGCTCGACAATCAGATTTCGCAGCTTACGCGTGAACAACGTGATGTGCAGCGCGTGGCCGATAACGCCGCGCTCGAGCTTGCTAAGGTGAAGGATTCCTTGAGCAATGCCGAGGTCGAGGACAACATGTATGCCTCGCGCCTGGAGCAGATCGATGAACAGCTCGAGGAGGTCACGGCCTCGCTCGCGAGCCGTCGCGACCGCGCCGAGGAGCTTGAGGGCGCTCTTGAGGAAGCGCGCCAGGCTCAGGTCGATGCGCGTGAGGCCACCGAGACGGCACGCGCGGCCCTGAAGGACCTGCGTGCCCGCGAGAGCGAGGCGCGCAACAAGTTATCCGAGGTGCGCTCGGAGCTTGCCAGTCATAAGAAACTCGATGCCCGCATGGCCGACAGCTCGTCGCTCGTGAGCCGGCTGGTGGGTGCGCTGGGCGACGATGTCTCGGGTCGTCTGGGCGACGTGCTCGAGGCCCCGCGCGAGCTTGAGGGCCTGGTTGAGCAATTGCTCGCCGGCGATATCGATGCCCTGTTGTTTGATGACGCTACCACGCTTGAGCGTGCCGGTCGTGCGGCCCTGGGCCAGAAGAAGGCCTCAGGCGAGGCGCTGCTGGTGGCGCGCGGCGTGAGCGGCTCTGCTGCCGCTGAGGGCGCTGCCGGTACCCGTCTGGTTGATCGTCTGTCCGTGCGCGCAGGCTACGGACCCGTCGTCGAGGCGCTGCTCGGCGGCTATTACATGGTCGATGACTTGGCTGCCGCGCTGGCCGCGCCTGTCGTTGACGGTGTGACCTACGTGACTCCCGATGGCGCTCGCGTAAGCTGTGGCGGCCTGGTGCGCGTGGGCCTCGATGCCGGCGAGGCGTCGGGCGCTCTGGAGCGCAAGCGTCGCATTCGCGAGCTGGAGGGCCTGGAGCCCGATCTGGCTGCCTTGTTTGAGCATGTTTCGGATCAGGTCGTCGAGGCCAATGCGGCCGTTGAGGAAGCGCGTGCCGCTGAGGGCGATGCCGCCGGCGAGATCGCCCGTCTTGAGGGCGAGCGCCGCTCGCTGCTCTCCGAGATCGGCCGCTTGGAGCAAAGCGCCAACAATGCCGAGGTCGAGCGCGTGCGCATCTCCAAGCGCCGCGAGCAGGCTTCCGAAGCCGTTCGCGCTGCGCGCCCGCGCGTTGACGAGCTCACTCGTTCGCGTGACGAGGCCCGCGCGCAGGCAAGCGATCTGGGCTTGCAGATTGCCGAGGCCAACGACGCACTCGACCGCGTTCGCCGTGACGATTCCGAGGCTGCCGGCAAGCTCGCCGACGCCAAGGTTCGCCTAGCCCAGACGAGCGAACGCCTGCGTTCGCTGAAGGGCCGCGTGCCCGACCTGGAGCATCGTCTTGAGGGCATCGACCGTCGTATCCGCGGAACACGCCAGGCTTCGCGCTCGCTCGAGCTGCTGCGCCTGCGCGTCGACCCCATGCACGAACGCTATTCTGCCCTGTTGGAACGCGCGTCGGATTGGGCAGCGCGCCTGCGTGACCAGGCCTCTCTGGAGGAGGCGGACTCCGCTTCGCTCAAGAAGACCATCGAAGACGCCAAGTCCGAGGTTTCTCGCGCTAAGGAGCGGGTCGATACCGCCTCCACCACGCAAAACGAGTTCAAGGTCGCGCGTGGCAAGCTCGAGGTGCAGGTAGAGGCCGCCATTAAGGCCATTACCGCCGATGGCACCACGGTACTCGAGGAAGCGCTCATGCTTCCTGCGCCCACCGACCGTGACGCTTCTGAGCGCGAGCTCAACCAGCTCGTGCGTCAGATCAACAACCTGGGCCCTGTGAACCAGGTTGCCATGGAGGAGTACGAGCAGCTCAAGCGCCGCGCCGATTACATCGAGGAGCAGCTGGCCGATCTGGAGAGCGCGCGCAAGGCGCTCACCAAGATTACCGTGGCCATCGACCGTAAGATGCGGAAGGCCTTCCTGGTGACCTTTGAGAAGGTCGACGCGAACTTCCGCGAGATCTTCGCTATGCTCTTCCCGGGCGGTCAGGCTCATCTGGAGATGACCGATCCCGAGCATCCTGCCGAGACGGGTATCGAGGTCGTGGCGCAGCCGCGCGGCAAGCGCATCACCAAGATGATGCTCATGTCGGGCGGCGAGAAGAGCCTGACGGCGCTTGCCCTGCTCTTTGCCGTGTATCGCACGCGTACGGTGCCGTTCTATGTGCTGGACGAGGTCGAGGCGGCGCTCGATGACGCCAACCTGTCCAAGCTCATTGGTGCCCTTGATGTACTGCGTTCCGATACGCAGCTCTTGGTCATTTCGCATCAGCGCCGTACTATGGAGGACGCTGACGTCCTCTATGGCGTCTCGATGCAAGCCGACGGCGTCAGTCGCGTCGTCTCGCAAAAACTCGATCGCGAAACCGGAAAGGTCGTGAATGCATAATGGGATTCTTTGACGCTCTCTCGCGCGGACTTGAGCGCAGCCGCGAGGCCCTCAACGAGGTCTTTTACTTTGGCGGCGAGGTCGACGAGGATTTTTGGGAGGACCTGGAGGACACCCTCGTCATGGGTGACATGGGCGCCGAGGTCGCGATCAAGGTGTCCGATGACCTGCGCGATGCCGCGGCCAAGAAGAACCTCAAGACCGCCCCGCAACTCCGTCGCGCCCTGGCCGAGCAGCTTGAGCAGCACTTTGTGCCCATCGAGCGCGATCCGTTCTCCGATACGCCGAGTTGCGTGCTGTTTGTGGGCATTAACGGTGCCGGCAAGACCACGACGGTCGGCAAGATCGCGAGCGCCATGTCTGCCCGCGGCAAGAACGTCGTGATCGGCTCAGCCGACACCTTCCGCGCCGCCGCCATTGAGCAGCTCGATGTGTGGGGCCAGCGCGCCGGCGTTCCCGTCATCAAGCGCGACCGCGGCTCCGACCCGGCGAGCGTTTGCTACGACGTGCTCGACGAGGCCGACAAGCGCGGCAGCGACCTGGTGCTTATCGACACCGCCGGTCGTCTGCACACGAGCCCCGAGCTCATGCGCGAGCTTGCCAAGGTGGTCAACGTGACGCGTAAGCGCGCCGCCAATATGGCCGCCGGCCCCATGCCCGTCTCGGTCGTCCTCGTAATCGATGCCGCAACAGGCCAAAACGGCCTGAACCAGGCGCTCGAGTTTAACGAGGCGCTGGGCCTGGACGGTATTATCATGACAAAGCTCGACGGCACGGCAAAGGGCGGTATCGCCATGGCCGTGGCCGAGAAGCTCAAGCTTCCCATCCTGCGCATCGGCGTGGGCGAGCAGGTCGATGACCTGCAGGAGTTTAATGCCAAAGATTTCTGCCGCGCCCTGGTGGGCGAGTCCAATTAAGGAGTGACTAGTGTTTGATTCCCTGAGCGATCGCCTCAACGACACATTTGACCGCCTGCGCGGCAAGGGCAAGCTGACCGAGGCCGATATCACCTCGGCCATGCGCGACATTCGCATGGCGCTGCTCGAGGCCGACGTCAACTTCAAGGTCGTCAAGGAGTTCGTCGCCAAGACCAAGGAGCGCTGCATGACCGCCGAGGTCATGGAGTCGCTGTCGCCGGCGCAAAACGTCGTCAAGATCGTGCTCGACGAGCTCACCGAGATGCTCGGCTCCACCGAGAGCAAGCTCGTCTTTAGTAACCGCATTCCCAATGTCATCATGCTCGTGGGCCTGCAGGGCTCCGGTAAGACCACGGCGGCCGTAAAGCTGGCTTACCTGCTCAAGAAGCAGGGCCGCTCGCCGCTGCTCGCCGCGTGCGACGTCTATCGTCCCGCCGCTGCCGACCAGCTGGCCACGCTCGGTGGCGAGATCGGCGTGCCGGTCTTCCGCGGTGACGGCGCGCACCCGGTTGACATTGCCAAGGGTGCCATCCAGGAGGCCGTCGACCACCTGCGCGATGTGGTCATCGTCGATACCGCCGGTCGTCTGCAGATTGATGAGCAGATGATGCAGGAGGCCGTGGACATCAAGAAGGCCGTCAAGCCCGATCAGGTGCTGATGGTCGTCGATGCCATGACCGGCCAGGATATCGTCAACGTCGTCTCGACCTTCGCCGAGCGCACCGACTTTGACGGCGTGATCATCTCCAAGCTCGACGGCGACGCCCGTGGCGGCGGCGCGCTTTCCGTGCGCCAGGTGACCGGCAAGCCCATCAAGTTCGTGAGCATGGGCGAGAAGCCTGATTCGCTGGAGCCGTTCTACCCCGACCGCATGGCCAAGCGCATCTTGGGCATGGGTGATGTTGTCGGCATTATCGAGAAGGCCCAGGAGGCCGCCGATGCCGAGCAGATCGAGGCCGCCGAGCGCATGCTGCGCGAGGGCTTTACCATGAACGACATGCTCGACCAGATGAAGGCCGTCAAGAAGATGGGCGGCATGAAGGGCATTCTGGGCATGCTCCCCGGTGGCCAGCGTGCGCTCAACCAGATGGGTGGCAACCTGGACGAAGGCATCTTCGACAAGAACGAGGCCATCATCATGTCGATGACCAAGGAGGAGCGCCTTCGTCCCTCCATCATCAACGGTCAGCGTCGCGCCCGCATCGCCAAGGGCGCCGGCGTGACCCCCACTGAGGTCAATAGCCTTATGAAGCAGTGGGGCGAGATGAATAAGATGATGGGCCGCATGCGCTCGATGGCCAATCAGGCGCAGGCCGGCGGCAAGAAGGGCAAGAAGGGTAAGAAGGGCAAAAAGATGCGCATGCCCAATATTCCCGGTCTGGATGCCATGGGCCTGGGCGGCATGGGCGGACTTGGGACGGGCGGTCCTAAGTCCGATATGGATCTGCTGCGCCAGATGGAAGCGCAGATGCGCAATAAGAAGTAACGACTGGTAGAGTCGTGTATGGCGAAGGCCGCCTGGATGGTATTCCAGGCGGCCTTCGTCGTTGGTGCGTTATATGTTGTGTGAGCAGACGCGTGATGGCATCGATTGCCTGCTGTTAGTGGCAGCTGCAGCCCTCGTGACCCTCGTTCTCGTGATGGCCGTGGCAACCGCAGGATCCGCCGTGCTCTTGGATGTGCTCGTGGTCGTGGTTGTGGCCGTGGCAGCCACAGGTGGCCTCGCCGGTCTGTGCGAGCGTGCCGGCAATGAGTGCCTCGACGCAGGCGTCGCAGCTGCCCTGGGCGCCTGCATAGACCGTGATGCCGGCCTGGGTAAGCGCGTTGATGGCGCCGCCGCCGATACCGCCGCAGATGAGCGTGTCAACGCCACCGTTGGCAAGCAGACCCGCCAATGCACCGTGACCAGTGCCGCCGGTGCCCACGACCTGCTCGTTGAGGACCTTGTCGTCCTGGATGTCGTAGATCTTGAACTGTTCGCTGCGGCCAAAGTGCATAAAGATGTTGCCGTTGTCGTACGTCGTTGCCACCCTCATGGTGCCGACCTCCTTTGCTGGCCATGCGGCCGTTGTCGTGGTGATGGGGGAGTACGCGATGTTGCCGCCTTCGATGACGATCGCCCGTCCATTGACCAGCGCGTTTGCCACCTTGCGATGCGAGCGGCTGCAGATTGCCGCCACCGTGGCCCGGGCAATACCCATGCACTGGGCGACTTCCTCCTGATTGAGTCCTTCCAGGTCACATAGGCGTAGGACCTCGAGCTCGTCGACCGTCATGTCGATGGCGTCGCCGCTCGCCAGGCCATCGGGGGTAAAACCGCGATATTCTGGGATGATCCCGACGCGGCGCAATTTTTCGCGTCTTCCTGCCATGCGCACTCCTTATCTGACATATGTCAACAATAGAATAGCGAACCTGCGGATTTGTGAAAGGAATTTCTGGCATATGTCAGAAAATGAGGGCTTATGTTTGGGCTGTGGGGCCGCGTGCGCCTGGGCTACAATGAATCTCGCTTGTAGGCGACTGACAGGAGGGTCAATGAGCAAAGCTGATCAACAGTTTGTAACCATGTGCCGCGATATCTTGGACCATGGCACCACCACCGAGGGCCAAAAGGTCCGTCCGGTGTGGGAGGACGGCACCCCTGCCTATACCATTAAAAACTTTGGCGTCACGGCGCGCTACGATCTGCGCGAGGAGTTCCCCGCGCTTACGCTGCGTCGTACGGCGCTCAAGTCCGCCATGGACGAGATCCTGTGGATCTATCAAAAGAAGTCTAATAACGTCCATGACCTCAACAGCCATATTTGGGACGAGTGGGCCGACGAGACCGGCTCCATCGGCAAGGCCTACGGGTACCAAATTGGCCAGAAGAGCCATTATGCCGAGGGCGACTTTGACCAGATGGACCGCGTGCTGTACGACCTCAAGAACACGCCGTATAGCCGTCGCATTATGACGAACACCTATGTGTTCAGCGACTTGTCCGAGATGCACCTGTATCCGTGCGCCTACAGCGTGACCTATAACGTCACGCAGCGCCCACAGGATGACAAGCCGACGCTCAACATGATTCTCAATCAGCGCAGCCAGGACATTTTGGCCGCGAACAACTGGAATGTGTGCCAGTACGCCATTCTGCTCATGATGGTTGCGCAGTCGGTCGATATGATTCCCGGCGAGCTGCTGCACGTGATCGCCGATGCTCACATTTACGACCGTCACGTCGATATCGTCCGCGAGCTTATTGAACGTCCGCAGTTTGCGGCTCCTAAGGTAACGCTGAATCCCGACGTGCATGACTTCTATGCGTTTACGACCGACGACCTCATCGTCGAGGGCTATGAGCACGGTCCGCAGGTCAAGAACATTCCCATCGCGGTGTAGGTGGCAGGCATGACGTGTAAGCTTTCTGCCATCGTTGCCGTGTGTGAAGACTGGGGCATTGGCTGCGAGGGCGATATGGTCGTGTCCAACCGTGCCGACATGCGCCATTTTGTGGCGTGCACCAAAGGCTGTCCGGTCATTCTGGGACGCAAGACGCTGCTGAGTTTCCCCGGCGGGCGTCCGCTTAAGAACCGTCGCAATATCGTACTAACCCGCGACGAGAGCTTTGCTGCCGAGGGCGTCGACGTGGTGTATAGCGTTGACGAGGCCTTGGCCGCCGTGGCCGATGAGCCCGTTGCGTGGGTGATTGGCGGCGGCGAGGTGTATCGGCAATTTTTGCCGTATTGCACCGAGGTCGAGGTCACGCACAACCATTGCATCCATGACGTGGATACGTACTTTCCCGATTTGGATGCCGATCCCGCGTGGGAGATTGCGCGGCGTTGCGGTGTTGCCACGATTGCCGCGGGCGAGGGTGACGAAGGTCTCGATTATGAGTTCGTGACGTATCGTCGCGTTGAGGCGTAAATCGTCTGGCGTGAACGGTATCATCGGGTTATTTGATTGCATGGGGCGGCGCTTAGCGTCGCCTCGTTTGGTATAGATGTGCTGCAAAGAAAGGTGCGGGCTGGCTGCTATGACTGATGCCGTTGAGGTTCTGCGAATTGATTCGCTCGAGGACGAGCGGCTCGATGCCTACGTGCGACTGACCGAGCGCGAGCTGCGCTGCGTGCTGGAGCCGCAAAAGGGCATCTTTATTGCGGAGAGCGCCAAGGTCATCGAGCGTGCCGTGCGTGCCGGATATCAGCCGGTGAGCTTTCTTTTGGGTGAACGCTGGCTCGACCAGATGATGCCGTTGTTCGAGCGCCTGGTTGTGCGCGAGGGCGCGGGTCCGGTTCCTGTGTTCGTTGCCTCCATGGAGCTCATGGAGCAGCTGACGGGCTTTAACGTGACGCGCGGTGCGCTCGCGGCATTCCGTCGTCCACGTCAGATTCCAGTTGATGAGTTCTTGGGCGGTGTCGTCGAGGCGGCGGGGGAGCGCCCGGTGCGCGTATGCGTCCTCGAGGGCATTGTCGACCACACCAACGTCGGCGCGATTTTCCGCTCGGCGGCTGCGCTGAACGTCGATGGCATTTTGGTGAGCCCTACTTGCTGTGACCCGCTGTATCGTCGCTCGGCCCGCGTGAGCATGGGCACGGTTTTCCAGGTGCCCTGGACGCGTATTGGCAGTGAGGCGCGCGTATGGCCGCATGATGGGCTGGCGGCGCTGCACGATGCCGGCTTTTCGTGTGCCGCCATGGCGTTGACGGATGATTCGGTGTCGTTGGACGATCCCGTGCTGCAGGAGATTGATCGCCTGGCGATCTTTATGGGTACCGAGGGTGCCGGCCTGGGAGCCAAGACTATTGAGGGCTGCGACCGAGCCGTGCGCATTCCGATGGCGCACGGGGTCGATTCGCTCAACGTGGCCGCGGCGAGCGCCGTCGCCTTTTGGCAGCTGTGCCCGCACGTGAGCAATGAGTATCACTACCAGCCGGGTTTGTATCACTAGACAGATATTTCGCTCCGGGCTCTGGTTCGGGGCGTTTCGGCCGACGCTGGTCGGTGCTAAGCTGGTATTGGCTTTGGTCTTAAATTGCCGTTTTGCTGTTTGACGTATGCGTGTGGGGAGGGCGTGTGGCTAAGAAATCTACGGCGATCGATGTAACGCAAGGTGTCATTTGGCAGCAATTGCTGTCGCTGTGCGTTCCCATCTTTTTTAGTTCGTTTTTTCAGCAGGCCTACACGCTTATCGGTACGTATATCGTCGGCCAGTTTGGCGGCAAGCTCGCGCTGGGTGGCATTCAAGCCACGATGGTGCTCACCGAGCTCTGCATTGGCTTTTGCGTTGGCGTCGGCGCCGGCTGCGCGGTCATTACCGGTCAGTATTTTGGCCAGCACGATGATGAACGACTGAATCGTTCGGTTCACACGGCCATGACGCTCGCGCTGGTGGGCGGTATCGTCTTCTCCATTCTCGGCATAGTGTTCGTTGAGCCCATGCTGGTGCTTATGAACACGCCGCATGAACTATTGGCCGAGGGCGTGGCCTATGCTCGCTGTTATTTTGCCGCGATGGTTGCGGCACTGCTGCTCAATATGGGAACGGCATTGCTGCGCGCCGTGGGCGACACGCGCGGGCCTGCTGTGATCATCGCTTCCGGCTGCCTTGTTAATGCGGTTTTGGATATCATCTTCGTTGCCGTGCTTCATATGGAGGCTCTGGGCTGTGGCATCGCGGTGGCGCTGACCATTTGCTCCAACGCCACGATGATCGTGATTCGTATGATGCACGCACCGGGTGCGTGGCGGCTTTCACTGTCCAAACTCGGCATTGATCCTGGCATTTGTAAGAGCATGATCTCGTGTGGTCTGCCGCTTGGCTTTCAGTCTGCTGCGTATTCGATTTCCAACGTTTTGATTCAGGTGTCGGTCAACTCGTTTGGTGCCGATGTCACCACGGCTTGGGGTCTTTCGGGCCGCCTGGATGGCATTGTCTGGATGGTTACCGAGGCGCTTGGCGTGTCGATCACCACGTTCTCGGCACAGAACTTTGGCGCGCGCAACTACGAGCGCATGCGCAAGGGCTACCATACGTCGCTCGTGCTGTCGTTTATGCTCATTGGTGGCCTGTCTGCCGTGCTGCTGGTATTCTCGGGTCCGCTGTCTCGTCTGTTTGTCGACGATGCTTCGATTTCGGCGTACACCACGACAATTCTTCATTTTATCGCGCCGTTCTACGCGATTTTCTCGATTATCGAGAACGCGTCGGGTTCCATCCGCGGCGCCGGCGTGAGCTTGCAGCCCATGCTGCTCACGATTTTTGGCACCGTCGTGCTCAGGGTGATCTGGGTGTTTGCGATTATGCCGTTCGATCCGTCGCTTGAGCACCTGCTGCTGGTCTACCCCGTAACCTGGGTAATCACCGCCATGATGTTCACCGTCTACCATCACAGCGGCAACTGGCTCGGCCGCGCCACTGCCTAGCTATTGGGGACGTCCGCAATGGCTAGTATTCGATGCCTTGGCGGGCTAGGAGGCCTTCGTCGAAGTAGTGTTTGACGGGGCGCATTTCGGTTACTAGGTCGGCAAGGTCGGCGAGGGGTAGCAAGCAGCGGCCGGTGAGCACGAGTTCCGTGGTGGCGGGCTTTATCGCAATCAGTTCCTCGACATCCTCTCGCGCCCCAAAGCAGCTGTCGTCTTGCCCTTGCCGTCGCCTGTATAGATTTGAACCTTGCCGACTTACAGTGATGCCATCTCTGTCCTTTCGTGCCCGGCGTCGGTTTATCGCCGTCCGGGTTGGGTATTCTAGAAAACATTATCAACCCCAGTAGATGGAGTTCAAGCAGATGGAGATGGATGACAACAAACGTAGACGGAATATGATCCTCTACGTGCTCATCGCCTTCGTCGTCTACCTCGTGCTCTCGACCGTTCTGTTCCCCAACATCGGTCACACGCAGCAGATTACGAAGACCGATTACTCGACGTTTGTCAAAGCGCTCGATAAGAAGAGTGTCGACAAGGTCGAGTACAACACGGACGATTACACGATTTATTACACCAAGAAGGGCGAGGACGAGAACATCGCCTACAAGACGACCGGTGTGCCGAATGACGCTGGCTTTACCGATCGCGTGCTTGAATCTGGCGCCTCGCTTGAGTCGGTCGTTCCCGATAAGAACTCGGGTCTGATGACCTATTACCTGCTTACGCTCATCCTTCCCATGGCGATTTTCTTCCTCATCGGTTGGTGGCTCAACCGCCGTATGAAGAAGGCCATGGGCGATGACGGTCCTTCGATGAACTTTGGTGGCGGCGGTTTTGGCGGCGGTGGACTGGGCAAGTCCGGCGCGCGCGTGATCGCCTCCAAGGACGTGGGCGTGACCTTTAAGGATGTTGCCGGCCAGGAAGAGGCTAAGGAGTCCCTCAAGGAGGTCGTCGACTTTCTGGAGAAGCCGCAGCGCTACGAGGAAATCGGCGCCAAGCTGCCGCGTGGTGCTCTTCTTGTCGGCCCTCCGGGTACCGGTAAGACCCTGCTTGCCAAGGCCGTTGCCGGCGAGGCGGGCGTGCCGTTCTTTAGTATTTCGGGTTCTGAGTTTGTTGAGATGTTTGTCGGCCGCGGCGCCGCCAAGGTGCGCGATCTGTTTAAGCAGGCCAAGGAAAAGGCCCCGTGCATCGTCTTTATCGATGAGATCGATACCATCGGCAAGAAGCGCGATGGCGGCGGCTTTAGTGGCAACGACGAGCGCGAGCAGACGCTCAACCAGCTGCTGACCGAGATGGACGGCTTCGATAACCACAAGGGTATTGTCGTTCT
>CABUJN010000023.1:0-30703 GCA_902491935.1 uncultured Collinsella sp. | reverse complement strand
CTACGAAAATCTCAACCCGGCCCCTCGGACCGGAGCAGCGGTAACTTTGCTGCAAATCCTCGTGTCCGTTGAGCGACGCGCCCCACGCATAACCCTTGTGTCGGTAGGCTGATGTGTTGCGTCCCTGATGGCTATAGGGTTGAGACGAATGTGAATAGGCGGCGGAGACCTTCGTCCAAATCTTGGTCGGAGACGCAGTAGCTTAGGCGGATGTGGCCTTCGGTGCCGAAACAGTCGCCCGGGACTAGGGCTACGTTTGCTTCTTTGATGGCTTTGATACAGAAGTCTTCGCTGGTTAGGCTGTACTGTTTGATGCTGGGGAAGGCGTAGAAGGCGCCGGCTGGTTCCACTACGTCGAGGCCCATGGCGTTTAAGGCTGCGAGCACGCGCTTGCGGCGGGTTCGGTAGACATTGAGCATGGGGGTCGGGTCGACGGTGAGGGCTCGGGCTGCGGCGTCCATCTCGAAGGAAACGGCGCTCGATACTAGGTATTGGTGGGCCTTTGCGATCTCGGCGATGACGGGGGCTGCGGCTGCGAGCCAACCCAAGCGCCAGCCGGTCATGGCCCAGGGTTTGGAGAAGCTCTCGATAACTACTGTCTGATCGCGAAGCTCCGGGTGTCGCTGGGCAAAGCGCTCGTAGCCGTCCACATAGACGAGGCGGTTGTATACGTCGTCGCAGACCACGTAGATGCCCGCCTGCTCCGCTACGCGCGCCACGGCGTCGAGCGATGCCGCGTTAAGAATGCAGCCCGTGGGATTGTTGGGCGAGCAGATAACGATGGCCTTGGTCGCCGGGGTCACACAGGCGCGAAGCGCTTCCTCGTCAATCTGAAATTGCGCGGGCTCCGTATCCAAAAAGACCGCCTTAGCGTGGTTGGCCACGACGATGCTCTCGTACAGGCCAAAGGCCGGCGTGGGGATGATGACCTCGTCGCCGGGGTTGAGCATGGCCATAAACGTAGCCGACAGGGCCTCGGTCGCACCATCGGTCAGGATGACCTCATCGGCGGAAAATGCCAGGCCCTCGTCACCCATATATTTGGACAGTGCCTCGCGCAGGGCGGGACGGCCGTTGTTGGGCGGATAGTGCGTGTCGCCGCGGTCGAGCGAGGCCGTCACCTCGGCGCTAATCACATCGGGCGTGGGAAAATCGGGCTCGCCAAGCGCAAGTGCGATGCACCCCGGGTGCTGGGCGGCGAGCGCATTGATCCGACGGATGCCGGAGGGCTTGAGCGTGGCAAGCGAGGTGTTCATGGGCAGACGCATGGCGTTCCTTTCGTAAGGGTTGCACTAGGATAGCGCGGCGGAGCGCCACCAGACGGTGTAACCTAAACGGAAACCAACCGGAAAGGAGGCGGCATGGAGACGACCGCACGCGGCGATGTACCAAAAACGTTGCAAACCATTGCGTATATCAGCATTCCCAATAGCGCCGATCTTGAGTTTTTGCTCTGGGACCTGCAGGATGCCATCGCCGCCTATGCTCAACTTTCTGGCACCGCGCTCCCCCGCCCGGTTGATTTGAAGGCGGATGATGCCGGCAGCGTTGTGGACGGCATTGTATTCGCTGTTGAAGATGTGCTCGATGGCGAGGCGATGGCCGTCGTTGAACGGGCGCTCGAATGTGTTGAAGGCGCAGGAACACGCGTCTATGTGGTTGTTCAAGCCGACTGTAGGAGTTCCGAGCAGGCGCACACGGTCGTTGGCCATCTGCACGAAGTGTGCGAGCGTCGAGGACTGTCGTGGTGTGGAGGCGTCATCGTCTGCACCGGCGCTAGCATCGCAGCACTTCGCCGCTCTCCGCGTATGGGCCTCTTGCGTCGGCCATTTTCGGAAGCGATAGATAAGCTTGTGGGCGCTGTGCGCATGGGCTGCTCCATTGAACATGCGCAGCTGCTTGGCGGTGGCAATGCCGGTAGCGTCGATGCCGACGGCATGGTGCGCGTCAAGCCCGCGCTGCCCGCACCGATCTGGCATGCCATCATGAAACGCCTCAGCACCCGCGCCCAATCAGATATCTAAATTACAGAGCGCCCCAGTCAACGGCCTCGCGCCAGCGCTCGACAAGGCGTTCCAGGCGCCATGCCGCATTGGCGGGACTAGTCGACGGCAGAACGATGGCCGACAGCCCCGTGCGTTCTTGTAGATAGCGCTTGAAGAGCCGACCAGCTGTACCACCGTTGCATATCACCTGCTCAATGGGAGCTGCGCCGGTAATGCGCTCGACATGCGCCGGAACGACGTTTTTGATGCTGGCGTCGCTTGAGCCCTTGATGTCACAGCCCTCGATTACATCCCACAGGGCCACGCCGCCGTTCAGCAGCATGGCCCGCTTGGCGGCAATCGAGGCATCGAGCGTCGCGGGCTCACCACTTGCCAAAGGATTGCCCTCGTTGGGCGGCACGGGCACACCGAGGCACGCGGCCATCACGCGCCAAAAGCGGTTCTGCGAATTGCCGTAGTAGAAGGCATTGGCACGCGAGAGCACCGAAGGAAACGACCCCAGCACCAAAACGCGCGAGTGCTCGTCAAACACGGGCTCAAACCCATGCTCAATATGCTGATAGCCTTCGTCGGACGCCGCCATGGCCTAGGCCCTCAGCAGATAACGCACCTCATAGGGTGCGAGTTCAAGGGAGCCCGGCAGCTCGACCGTGGGCGCACCGTCGGCAAGCAGGTCGACGAAGGAGCCGTTGAGTTCGCCGGCTCCAAAGGTATAGGGCTCGTTCACAGCATTGACCGCCACGAGAACCGTCGCGTCGTCGCAGGCGCGCTCAAACAGCAGCTGCTTATTCTGGATCACCACGTTGCGATAGGCACCGTAGTTGAGAGCACGGGCCGCTGCGTCGTTTGCCGAGCGCAGGTGCGCGAGCTGTTTGATGAAGGCCGTCAGCTCGTTGGGCGCAGGCTCATCGAGCGCAGGTCGCAGCGCCCAGTCGCCATCGGGGCCGCCCTTTTCGCCAGGAATCCCCCACTCGCTGCCATAGTAGACGCACGGAATGCCCGGCATACCAAAGAGCATGCCGTAGGCGGGGCGCAGGCAGGACTTGTCCGTCAGGATGCTCGCCAGGCGCGGCACGTCGTGGTTGTCGACAAACGACAGCAGATGCTTGCCGCGATAGATGCACCAGGGGTCGCCGCCAAACTGACGGTGCAGCGAGTGCGCGATCTCGAACATATTAACCGAGTTAAAGCTGGAGTACAGGCCCTTGTAGCACTCGTAGTTGGTACAGGAGTCGAGCATCTCGTCGTTGACGATCTGGTTGTAGTCGCCGTGGAGCGTCTCGCCAATCAGCACAAAGTCGGGCTTGAGCTCACGGGCAAAGCCATGCAGACGACGCATGAAATCGCGGTCGAGCATATAGGCAACGTCCAGGCGCAGACCGTCGACGCCAAAGACATCGGCCCAACGGCGCACGGACTCGAGCAGGTAATCGACCACAGCGGGATTTTGCAGGTTGAGCTTCACAAGCTCAAAATGGCCTTCCCAGCCCTCATACCAAAAGCCATCGCCATAGCAGGAGTCGCCGTCAAAGCTAATGTGGAACCAATCCTTGTACGGCGAATCCCACTTGCGCTCCTGCACATCGCGGAAGGCCCAAAAGCCGCGGCCGACGTGGTTAAAGACAGCATCGAGCACCACACGGATGCCATGGGCGTGCAGCGTCTCGCACACGGCGGCAAAGTCGGCGTCCCCACCCAGGCGGCGGTCGATATGGCGCAGACTGCGCGTGTCGTAACCATGGCTGTCGGATTCGAGCGGCGGGTTGATGAGCACAGCGCCAACGCCGAGTTCCTGCAGGTAGTCGGCCCATTTGGCAATCTTCATGATGGGCGCATCGGGGTTGGGCGCGGCGTTGGCAGCCTGGGCGAGTTCATCCTCGGCGACGGGGGCGGCGTTTTCGCGCGGAGCTCCGCAAAAGCCCAGCGGATAGATCTGATAGAACGTCGTCTCGTATGCCCACATAGCAACCTCCCGGTAAGCGCAACACAACGACATCCATTGTATGCCCGGCTTGTATCCTCTTCCCCAAAATAAGTTGCGGTGGAATAGTTCCTGCTTGGGCCTTCAGAGGCCTTAAACAGGAACTATTCCACCGCAACTGATGAGGAAACGTGATTAGGCGACAGGCTTTGCGCGACGAATGGCCGGGAACATCACCGTGATAGCGAGGATGACGCCCACGGCAGCGATCGCACCGCCCGCGAAGCCGATCCAGGCGATACCGGGACCCGAAACCACGGCTCCGCCGATCGCGGTACCCGTGCCGATACCGAGGTTGAACAGGCCCGAGAAGATCGACATGGCAACGGCCGACGAATCTGCCGGCGTGTGCTTGATGAGCTCGGCCTGAAACGCCACGTTAAAGGCCGTGGCGCAGCAACCCCACAGTGCGCAGACGGCAAGCACTGTCACGAGCGACGATGCGGCCGGCCCCATGAGCAGCAGGGCCACCGGCACGCCGGAGAGCGTGATAGCAAGGAACGGAAAACGGTGCCCGTCGAACAGGCGGCTGAACAGCCAGCTGCCCACCAAGCCGGAACAGCCAAACGCCGTCAGCGTCATGGTGATGGCGCCCGCATCGACGTGCGCGACCTGCGCCAGGAAGGGCTCGATATAGCTGTAGCTTGCGTAATAGCCGGTCGCCATGAAGACCGTGACTGCGTAGAGCGCGATGAGGAGCGGGTTCTTGAGCAGCTCGGGCAGCTGTTTGACGGTAAAGCGCTCACCCGCCGGCATGGCCGGGAACACCGCTGCCTGGTAGACGACCGCGATGGCTGAGAGGCCCCCGACCACGGCAAACGTCATGCGCCAGCCCACGGCCAAGCCAATGGCGCGACCGAGAGGCAGGCCAAAGATCTGCGCGATGGACGAGCCCGTGGCGATCATGCTGATGGCGAGCGCGCCGTGGCGAGTGTCGACCAGGCGCGAGGCCATAATCGAGGCGACTGACCAGAACACGGCATGTGCGCAAGCGACCACCAGGCGCGCGCAGACCAGGATGGGATAGGTCGGCGCCACAGCGGACAGGAACTGACCGAGCGAGAACACGGCCAGCACGCCCAGCAGCATCCGCTTGAACTCGAAGCGCGAGGCAAACACCATGAGCGGCAACGACAGCAGCATGACGCCCCAGGCATAGACCGAGATCATGATGCCAGCTTGGGCCTCGGTGAGCGAAAACGATGCAGCGATGTCGGTCAGCAGGCCGATGGGCATGAACTCCGACGTGTTGAATACGAACGCGCAGCAGGTGAGCCCGATGAGCGGGAGCCACTGCCTGAGCGTGATGCCGTCTTGCTTTGTTTGAGCCATATTGGAAAACCTCTCCGATTATCTTGAGCGGTGGGCGATTATAGCAATGAGAAGTCTATAAAATGAGCAACAAAAGAATTCTTGGAAAACGATTGTTAACAGACGGCGCGCCAATTCTGCTTAGAAAGCAAGGTACACAGGAACTCAATGTCGAAAACGCGGCTTCATCTTCGGGCTATCGCGCCTGCTCGGATACGCACAAGGACACCCCCATGAGCACGTCAATTTCGAGCCAACTCGCAACCGCACAATGAACTAGCAAAAGCAGCATATAAGCAAACGCCCCATAATAAAGTCCCTCATGCACAAGCGCCGTCACTGAAAGTGCCGACGGCAGCGCCGCACTCGAAACTACCCATCCAACAAGAACCTGGATAGCGCAACTTGCAACCAGGTTCCATGCCACCAGCAGCGTTGCGGGACGCGCGATTTCTCTCCAGGAGGAACGAAGCACCGTGACCGAACGCATGATGTAGCGTGGTGCAAACCGAATGCCTCGTAGTCCCCTCTGCTCCACGTCCGCATCTTCAATTAACACGAATACGAACGACGCGGAAAGAAGCGTCACGATTACTGCCACCACAAGCGAGCACAACACCCCGAGCTGACTGCTCGCAAGCGAGGCAAAGACTACAATTGCCGATAAAATCAAGTGAACCAAATAAATTAGCAGCGCCCCAGAAATCTGGAGGGGAACCGTCGAGGCCAAGAGATAAACCGGAGGGGTTCGAGCAGGTTGCACCGTCTCTTTGGACCGGTCGACGGCAAATAATGAAAAAGCCACATTCGATAGAAGCAGGTTTAAAAAGGCCGCGACCACAGTGCAAATAAGCGTAATGGACGGATTGATATAGGCGAGCTCAGTTGCAACGTTTGATACACCAATTTGAAGCGCGCTCATAACAAACAAGGGGATATATAACGCCATCGTGCAGCCACTCCGGCATTCCTTCGCCCGATCGCCCGATTCCAGAAAGACATTGAAGTTCTCTCGCAAGTTCACTCTATACCCGTTTTCTTACTAAGCAGGGCGAACGGGCGCCAATATAAACGCCGGTCCGCCCATCCATAATTTCTAGTTTTAATGTCCAGACTAGTCTGTCCAGCCGTCGATGTAGTCGCGGTTAAGCTCAAAGTACTGCGCGGCGATATCTTTCGCCAAGGAGTACGAATTAACGAGCGGGTGCATCGCGAGGCTCTCGACAATGTCGCGCTTCGATCGGTTAACGATGCCACGCGCCACGGTGCGCTCGTAGTACTTGACGCGACGAATCAATTCGAGGTTTCCCGCGGGCACAGAATCGGCTTCGACGCGATGCGGCACGCAGCCATCGGTGGAGATATCGCACGTTGACTCAATGACATCTGTATCGAGAAGGCCGGGGATGGCGCCATTGTTGGGGGTGCACAGGATCATCTGCTGCGTCTTGCCAGAGCGAGCAATATCCATGAAGCGGAGCGCGACACCTGCATATCCGCCAGCATCTTTGCCGTACACGTCAAACGTCCACGGCTTGTCGCGATGAATACCCGTCTCGGCCGCCATGTAGTTGTTTTCGCGCATTCCGTACCACTTCTCAAAGCACGCGAGGCCTTTTTCGAAGTCGTTCTCAATATCGATAGATGCAAGCTCGCTCGTCATTTCTCGATTAATTTCTTCGATTAGTTCACCGCGCGTCTGGGGCGAAGAGAGAACGTTGGCAACGGCGCGCTCGCGATAGTAGAAATAGTATAGGTACTCATTTGGCACGCATCCGCGATTTAGGACGAGGTCCTTCTCGAAGAACCTAAGATCTGTATGAGCATATGCCCCGTCGTCGTGGATCAAGTCGGACATGATGTCCTCGCCGTCAACCGTCACATTGCGGAAGAACGAGAGGTGGTTGAGTCCATAGCACTCGCCCTGAACCGATGCGGGATCAACGCCTTTATACTCGGCAAACTGATGCAACATGCCCGAGGGGGCATCGCAAATGCCATAAGTAAAATCATAGCCCATATCGCGTAGGGCCTGAGATACGACGCCAGCGGGATTAGTAAAGTTAAACACCTTGACGTCCGGCTTTGCGTACTTCTTGATTAACTCGCAATACGAAGCAAGCGCAGGGACGGAGCGCATGGCAAAAGACACGCCGGCTGCGCCAGTCGTCTCTTGGCCAAGAACCCCATGCGAAAGAGCAATGCGCTCATCGCGAACGCGCATATGGTCCCCACCGACGCGAATCGTCGTGATCACGTAATCGGCGTCCTTAACGGCCTCGACTGCATCGCCCGTCAGTGAAAAATTAAGCGTGGGGCAAAGCATGCCCGAGACATGGGCGGCAAGGCCACCGTAGATGCGCAGCTTCTCGGGATCATTGTCCATAAACACAAGTTCGTCAATCCCAAGCGATGACGCCTGCTGGGCTATGCTCTTTGCCAAAAACATGGAGCGGACGCCACCGCCACCTATGACCGTAAGTTTCATATCGAAACCCCCAATTAGCACATTCAATATTGCATGGTTCGCCTGTGTTTGGATATTGTATCCAGCATGGAGGGCCGCTTCCCGCCCCGGTTGCAAGGCGGGAAAGGAATTCCCCAAGGAGTTATTATTTACGCAACGGAAGCGGCCACACACGTCCGGCGGGAAGGAAGCACCGATGGTTGATAAAAAGCAGATTTCCAAGCTCTACTCAGCCGCAAAGCTATCCGAAACCGAGCAAAGCGTACTCGAATACCTACTCAACAATATCGACACCCTCGATGATATTGGCATAAAACCCGTCGCCATGGCATGCTTTACCAGCATGACAACAGTCATCAGGCTTTCGAAAAAGCTCGGCTACCGTGGCTACCGCGAAATGATGTACGATCTCAAGCACCTTCAGCATGTCTCCCGCGAAATGAATCAATCACTCAAAGACAGTAGCGTCCACTTCGTATGTCACACCGGAGATGTAGACGTATTCATCGCCGCACTGCATCGCAACAGAATGATCGGAGTAAACGGAGAGGGCTTCTCACGCATCGTTGCGCAGTACATGGCGACTAAGCTCGTTGGACTTGGCTTTTTGGCCGTCATACAGGACTTCCTAGAAACCGATCAGTTTGTCGAATCCAACCGAAATACGCTCAGCTGCATGATGCTCATATCCAAATCGGGCCAGACAGAAGCCATCCTGGAAACCGCAAGGGCATGCCACGACGCGGGCATTACGACCCTCGCGTTTACCGGCAACGAAGACAGCGAGCTCGCCAAGACGGCAGACGCGATCTTTACGATACATGACGATCACCCAATGGATCTTAAGAACGTTAAGCCTAACTGCTTTACCGGAAGTTGTATTCTCGCATTCGAAGAACTATTGAGTATCTGCCTTGACAATCTAAAACAAGAAGGCCTGGCCCCCTAAATCATGCGATAGGAAGCCAAGCCCTGGAATTGCGCTATGCAATTGAAAGCCACTTGCGCGTTTTACTCGTCACCGAGAACTTCGTGCACCTCAGAAGCGACTTCGCCGACACGAGGACCGTAAATGACCTGGATTGCCTTGTCGCTCAGGCGGATAACGCCCATAGCTTCAAGATTCTTGGTGAACACCTCGTCGTCTGCAACCTTAGAACCATCCTTGACAATCACGCGAAGACGTGAGATGCAGTTGTCAAGATCATCAATGTTGTCGGCTCCACCAAGCGCTTCGACAATGCCAACAGCAAGCGCGCTGTCCTTGGTCGCACGGCCCTGGACTGCCTTCTCGGGAGTGCTATCAGACTCGCCCTTTGCCTCAGCGGCCTTTGCCTCGAACTCGGCTCTGCTGTTGATCAACTCAATATCGTCACCATCGTCTCGACCGGGCGTCTTGATATCGAACTTAGTAATAAAGAACCGGAAGAGGAAGAAAGCTGCCAGGAAAAAGGCGGGGAGCAGGATAAGGTACGGAAGCAGATTAAGCTTCTCGGGGCGGAATAAGAATGGGATCAGGTCCTTGATATTTCCCTGGTACACCGAAACGCCCATTGCCTCCGAGAGAACTTCACCCAGTCCGGAAAGCGGAGCGTAAACGCCAAAGTAGAGCCAGGGGGCGGCAAACAGGAACGTAAAGAGAATAGGCTCCGTAACGCCAAAGAAAACAGTCGAAATCACTGTGGGGATTAAAAGACCAGCAACCTTCTTGCGGTTCTGGGGCTTGGCACAAGACCACATAGCAAGGGCGATGCCCGGGAACAACGCGTAATCGTTAATGCCATAGCCAGCCATGAAGGCCCTAACCAAGAGCTTGTCACTGCTGGGAGAAGCGAGCTGTGCAAGCTGAATGGCGCTATTGCCCACCACGCGCGTTCCATCGACGACCATGGAGCCGCCAAGCTCAGTCCAATACATGGGCGTCTCGAGCAGCGGATGCAAGCCAAACGGCACAAGGCTCTCGAGCACCCAGCGATAGACAAACGTACCGACCAGACCGGAGCCTTTCACGAACGTCGCAATACCCGAGAAACATCCACCGATGACGGGCCAGACGAAGTACATGATGCCACCCAGGATGCCACCGGCGACCAGCGATACAATGGGGACCGTTCGACTGCCCGCAAAAAACGCCAGCGCCGTTGGAAGCTTGGTCTTGTAAAAACGGCCAGTGATCCAGGCGACCAGGCAGCCCACGATAATGCCGCCAAAGACACCAGAGCTGTAGCCAAAAAAGCCGAGCGAGGTAGTGTAGAGTGCGGACTGCTCACTCGCCTGAATGGACGTAAGGCCGACCTTCTGAAGAGCTTCCACCGTTGTATTGTCGGCAGCCAAGCCAGCTGCTCCAAGCAGAATCTCAACCGTCTTGAGCATGGTGAGATAGCAGACAAGGGCAGAAAAGGCAGCCCAGCCCTTCTCTTTGCGAGACAAGGAGAAGGCGCAGCCGACGGCAAACAAAACACCGAGGTTTCCAATGATTACCTCGCCGAGACCCTTAAATACCGAGAAGAACGTAAAGAGCGGCGAAGCGGCATACCAGTCCCAATTAACGCCAAGGGACACAAGGGTCAGTTCGGTCGTAAAAACGCTACCGATACCTAAAAAGAGACCGGAAATGGCAATGAGCGTAATCGGAACGAGCATTGCCTTTCCGAACGATTGGAATTTTTCTTTCATCAATTCCCTCCTCAATGAGCCTCTACAAACGACTATTGCACCCCACGTCCCCACACAGGCGAAACGGAAGACATGCTCGGCAATAGACACAAAGTGATTGTAGAAAGGGGCACAAAAAATGTGCATCGGCATCGCGTAATGCGGTTAAATCGACCGACGATTGCAAGTATTTACGAATCCGCAAACGGCAGCAAATAGGCAGCGAACGGCAACCTGCAGCGTAGGACAGTCCCCGCAGGCCGACAATTACCGGTATTTTTGCTCATATTTGTTGAATTGTTGCTCGCCCAAAAGCGCAGAGCATCAACGCGCCCCTAAGCCAACCCCAGCAATATGCCCGCCGAATGCACGACAAACGCCACGATCCAGGCAACGGCGACCTGAAACGCGAATACGGCCACGGCATAGCGCGCGCCCAACTCGCTCTTGACGGCGCCGATGGCCGCCACGCAGGGCGGGTACAGCAACGTAAAGACCAGGAACACGTAAGCGGTAAACGGCGAAAACATGGTCGACAGTGCCGCGGGTGAGGTCGCGCCCAAAAGCACGGTGAGGGTCGAGATGACACTCTCCTTGGCGATAAGTCCGGTGACGAGCGCCGTGGATGCGCGCCAATCGCCAAAGCCAAGCGGCGCCAGCGCCGGCGCGATGATGCTGCCGAGGCCCGCAAGCAGGCTTTGCGACTGATCGGCGACCACATTAAAGCGGATATCGAACGTCTGAAGGAACCAGATGACCACCGTAGCGGCAAAGATAATGGTAAAGGCCTTGGTGATGAAGTCCTTGGCCTTATCCCATGCCAGCATCACCGTCGTCTTGACGCTCGGCAGGCGGTAATTGGGGAGCTCCATGATAAACGGCACCGGGTCGCCCTTAAATGCCGTGCGGTTGAGCACCAAAGCCGCGACGCAGCCGACCACGATACCGATCAGATAGAGCGAGACCATGGCGGGAACCGTCGCCTGCGGGAAAAACGCCCCGCACAGCAAGCCGTAAACCGGCAGCTTGGCTGAGCAGCTCATAAACGGCGTGAGCATGACCGTCATCTTGCGGTCGTGCTCGGATGGGAGCGTACGGGTCGACATGATAGCCGGCACGGTGCAGCCAAAACCGACGAGCATGGGCACGAAACTGCGGCCCGACAGGCCGAAGCGACGCAACACCTTATCCATGACAAAGGCCACGCGCGCCATGTATCCGGAGTCTTCCAGAATGGAGAGGAACAAAAAGAGCACGACGATAATCGGCAGGAAGGTCAGCACACTGCCCACGCCCGTAAGCACGCCGTCGACAGCCAGCGAGCGCACCACGTCGTTGGTTCCGAATGCCTTGAGGCCCGCATCGGCCGAGGCGATGATGGCAGCAATACCGTCCTCCATGAGTCCCTGCAACGCCGCGCCGATCACGCCAAACGTCAGCCAAAAGACGAGGCCCATGATCACCAGAAACGCCGGAATGGCTGTGTAACGACCTGTCAGGATGCGGTCAATCTTGACGGAGCGCACGTGTTCGCGGCTCTCGTGCGGCTTGACGACGCAGCGCCCGCACACGTCGCCGATAAAGCTAAAACGCATATCGGCCAGCGCAGATAGGCGGTCGGTGCCGGCCTCGCCTTCCATCTGGGTAATGATGTGCTCGATAGCGTCGAGCTCATTGCGATCCAGGTGAAGCGCCTCGGTTACCAGCTCATCGCCCTCGACCAGCTTGGTCGCCGCAAAGCGCACCGGGATGTGCGCCGTCACGGCATGGTCCTCGATCAGGTTAGCAATACCGTGGATGCAGCGATGCAGCGCACCGCCGTCCGGACCGTCGGGCGCGCAAAAGTCCAGGCGACCAGGGCGCTCGCGGAACCGCGCCACGTGCAGGGCGTGGTCCACCAGCTCGCCGATGCCCTCGTTGCGGGCAGCGCTAATGGGGACAACGGGCACGCCCAACAGGCTCTCGAGCAAGTTGACGTCTACGGCGCCGCCGTTGGCGGTCACCTCGTCCATCATGTTGAGCGCGATGACCATAGGACGGTCAAGCTCCATGAGCTGCAGTGTCAGGTACAGGTTACGCTCGATGTTGGTGGCGTCAATGATGTCGATGATGGCGTCCGGGCGCTCGTCAAGGATGAACTGACGGCTCACGACCTCTTCGCCTGTGTACGGCGACAGGGAGTAAATGCCAGGCAGGTCGGTAACGCTCGCCTCGGGATGATTACGGATGGTGCCATCTTTGCGGTCGACCGTCACGCCGGGAAAGTTACCGACGTGCTGGTTGGAGCCCGTCAGCTGGTTGAATAACGTGGTCTTGCCGCAGTTTTGGTTGCCGGCGAGGGCAAAGTGCAGCGGCGCGCCCTCGGGCACGGCCGTCTTTGCCGCACGGGGCGAATACGTCCCCTCGCCCAGAGCCGGATGCTCCGTCGTGCCGATTGCGGCGTTAGCGCGCGGGCCGGTATCGGTGTCGTGAATACCCACGAGCTCGATGCGAGCGGCATCGTCCTTGCGCAGTGTCAACTCGTAGCCACGCAGGCGGATCTCGAGCGGGTCACCCATGGGGGCGTACTTCATCATGGTGACTTCGGTGCCCGGCGTTAGGCCCATGTCCAAAATATGCTGTCGGAGTGCCTGATCGTCCGATGCCACCGATGCGACAACGGCGTCCTTTCCAATCTCGAGTGTATCGAGCTTCACGTCCGTGTTCCTCCCCCGGCGCCCACAGGGCGTTGCATTTATGTTCACCTTGGCTAACCGTTTGCCACGGCTAACCAATTTAACCATGCATGATAGCGCGAACACACAACGATGTTCAATCAGCAAATTGGCGCAATGGGGACAGGCAGGAGAGTTCAGGGCCATAGTTTCCCGATGAGGCCTCTCGGGGAAACTACATCCCAGAATTCCGGCTCGAAACGGGATATGGTTTCCCAAACAGACCTCTTACGGAAAATGCATCCCGGAATCCCCGCTCGAAACGGGACGCGCTTTCCCAGTCGAGGCCCTATGGGAAACTGCGTCCCACCTTGAAAGGCAAAACTGGGGCGCAGTTTCCGGACGGGGCATCAAAAACGAAGTTGCGGTGGAATAGTTCCTGGATGGGCTGGTTGATGCCCCAGATAGGAACTATTTCACCGCAAGTTATTGAAGGGCTTGGATGCCGGGACTCTTACAGATGGCGCTCCAGGAAGCGGAAGGCTAGGCGGATCCAGGGACGGACCGCCACCTGCTTGTCCTCGTTGTCGACCGCGGTGTTGGCGTTGCCGAGCGAAAGGCCGTGACCACCCTGGTCGAAGACGTGCATCTCGCATGCAACGCCCTCCTCGGCCATGCGCTGCGCAAACGGGTAGACCTGCGCGATCGGCGCCGTCTTGTCGTCGGACACGCCCCACACAAAGGTCGGTGGCATCTGACGCGAAACATGCGTGGTGGGGCAGATGTCGGCCAGATGCTCGTCAGTTGCCTCGCCGCCCGTCACCATCGACAGGTAGTCGTTGAGCAGATCGCGCCCCGTCTTGCCGCCCGTCTTGGGCACACGCAAGTCAATGCGCGGATCGCGCGTCTGCATGTCGCGCACATAGGCAAAGTCTAGCAATGGATAGCCCAGCACCACGGCATCGGGACGAATGTCGTCCGGACGCGCCCCGGCAAGTGCCGCAAAGGGGCCGGTCTTCCACTGTGTTGCCAGCGAGGCGCAAATCATGCCGCCAGCAGAAAAGCCCACGACGCACACGCGCTTAGGATCGACATGCCACTCGTCGGCGTTGGCGCGCACCGTGGCGACCATCTTGGCAAGATCTGCCTGGGGGTGCGGAAAGTTCACGTCACCCGTAGAACTCGTGACATAGTTGAGCACAAAGGCCTGGTAACCGTGATCCAAAAACGCAAACGCCACAGGATCCTGCTCATGCGGAGCGATATGCGTAAACGCACCTCCGCCACAGATAATCACGGCAGGGCGGCGGCCATTCGGTTTATCGGGCAGCGGCTCGGCACCCAAATACGTAAATGTCGCCGGATATTCCTCGGTCGGCTCCTCGCCCCACAGCGCATGGTTCTCGACAATCATATGTGCTCCCTTCGCGCAAATTATGCGCCCTTGTTTTTCGCCTTCAAGCGTACCCCACTTGAACCCGTGGCGCAGAAACACTCCGGCAATAAGTTTCCCTTCAACTGATATATCACATAATCCCAGTTCAGAGGTATCGTTGAGCAGCGTAGAATAGGGGCGTTGACCAAGCCGCGAAACACATGTGAAACGTTTCCGGCAAACCAAACGCGCGATATGCGCCTATTTAAGTTGGAGGCAACTATGGGTCTGCTCGATTCGCTTAAGTCCACCTTCACCTCGACCGGCGAGGCGTCCGTTCCGCCCGCAGCAAGCTTCGCTACCCGCGAAGGCGTCATCTACGCCCCCGTCAACGGCGTGCTCGTCAACCTGGACGAGGTTCCCGACGAGACGATCGCCTCGGGCATGCTTGGCCAGGGCTATGGCATCGAGCCCATTACCGGCACCATCTATGCGCCCGCCAACGGCCGCATCGGCGCCACCACTGTCACCAACCACTCCATTGGCATGATCACCGAGGACGGTCTTCGCGTGTTCATCCATGTTGGCCTGGGTACCGTGGAAATGAACGGCAAGGGTTTTGCCCGCTTTGTCGAGATGGGCGATGTGGTCAAGGCAGGCCAGCCGCTCATCAGCTTCGACCGCGAGGCCATTAAGGCCGCTGGTCACGAGGACATCGTGACCGTCATCGTCTCCGAGCTCGACCGTCTTAAGAGCATCGACCATGTCGGCGAGTCCGGAACGCTTATCGGCGGCAACCCGCTCGTCAAGCTGGGCGACCCGCTGCTGGTGGCCAAGACCAAGTAGCCAAGTCCCGCGCCACACAGCCAAAAGGCACCTCGTCAAGCGCCCGCGACCATTTGACCGCGGGCGCTTTTCGCTTGAAAAACCATCCGGCCAATGCCTTATCTGTATAGCCCAAATGAGCCGAGCTGCTAGAATATCGAACTGTATGGATAGCTATCATTCAACCGTTATGGGAGGATACGTGAACCGCACCAAAATCGCGCAGCTCTATGCCGATGCCGAGTCGCTCGGCGGCCAGACCGTCACCGTCGCCGGCTGGGTCAAATCCGTCCGCGACATGAAGAACTTTGGCTTTGTTACGCTCAACGACGGCAGCTGCTTCCGCGACCTGCAGGTCGTCATGAACCGCGAGGCACTCGACAACTACGACGAGATCGCCCATCAAAACGTCTCGGCCGCACTCATTTGCACCGGCACCGTCAAGCTGACCCCCGATGCGCCCCAGCCTTTCGAGCTTTCTGCCACCTCCATCGAGGTCGAGGGCGTCAGCGCCCCGGATTACCCGCTGCAGAAGAAGCGCGCAACCGTCGAGTTTCTGCGCACCCAGCAGCATCTGCGCCCGCGCACCAACCTGTTCCGCGCCGTGTTCCGCATCCGCTCTGTCGCGGCTGCCGCCATCCACCGCTTCTTCCAGGAGCAGGGCTTTGTCTACGTCAACACCCCCATCATCACCACGAGTGACTGCGAGGGCGCCGGCGAGATGTTCCGCGTGACCACGCTCGACCCCAAAAATCCGCCCCTCACCGAGTCCGGCGAGGTCGACTGGAGCCAGGACTTCTTTGGCAAGCACGCAAGCCTCACCGTGTCCGGCCAGCTCAATGCCGAGAACTTTGCCATGGCCTTTGGCGACGTGTACACCTTTGGCCCCACCTTCCGCGCCGAAAACTCCAACACCACGCGCCACGCCGCCGAGTTTTGGATGATCGAGCCCGAGATGGCCTTTGCCGACCTTAACGACTATATGGATAACGCCGAGGCCATGCTCAAGTATGTCCTCAAGGACGTCATGGCAACCTGCCCCGACGAGCTCAATATGCTCAACAAGTTTGTGGACAAGGGTCTGCTCGAGCGCCTGGACCACGTGGCCAACTCCGACTTCGCCCGCGTCACCTATACCGAGGCCGTCGAAATCCTGGAGCAGGCAGTCGCTGCTGGCCACCAGTTTGATTACCCCGTCAGCTGGGGCATCGACCTGCAAACCGAGCACGAGCGCTTCCTGACTGAAGAGCACTTTAAGCGACCGACTTTTGTGACCGACTACCCGGCCGAGATCAAGGCGTTCTACATGCGCATGAACGAGGACGGCAAGACCGTCGCCGCCGCCGACTGCCTGGTTCCCGGTATCGGCGAGATTATCGGCGGCTCCCAGCGCGAGGAGCGCCTGGATCTGCTCGAGGCCCGCATCAAGGACCTGGGCATGAATCCCGAGCAGTACAAGTACTACCTTGACCTGCGCCGCTACGGTTCCTGCAAGCACGCCGGCTACGGTCTGGGCTTCGAGCGCTTGGTCATGTATCTGACCGGCGTGGGTAACATCCGCGACGTCCTGCCGCACCCGCGCACCGTGGGCAACGCCGACTTCTAATTGTCGGACGCTAGCTCGCGTCGCCACACACCAACGCTCATCGCATAAGCGTCTCTCGACATCGGTCGAGAGACGCTTTTTTCGACAGCATCCGTCAAGCTTTTGGCAAGTTTTTGGTCAGTTGAGCAGGACTGTTGAAAACTCGACCCGCCGTTTGCCGACGACTACCGACCGCCCAGAGCGCCCTGCGCCCCTGGGAAAGCCCCACGTCCTAGGCTCCATACCGTCGCCACCCAAAACGGAAAGGACGTGGGCACCATGACCGAAGCCGCTGTTGAAACCTACGACACCACGACTAGAGGCGCCGCCTCGATGGCAGCCTATCGCGCCGTTCGCATCTTGCAACTATTAAGCGAAAACACCGGCGAGGACAAGGCCATGCTTTCCGATGAGTTGATCCGGCGCCTCGCCCATCCCGACGACCCCGCCCGCATGCCCATCTCGGCGGCGCGGCGCAGCATCTACACCGCCATCTCCGCGCTTCGCCATGCCGGATACGAAATTGAGTACAAACGCGGCGTGGGCTACAAACTTCTTACCCGCCCGCTCACCGATGAAGAGATCATCCGGCTCCACGGTATGGTCATGCGCAACCGCTCCACGCCTATCGCTATCCGCAAGAGCATAGCGCAGCACTTAGTTGCCATGGCGAGCGCCGACGTTCGCGGCTACCTCGATACACCCGAACCCGCTCCAAGCGCAGGCAGCAAGGCTACCAAGGCAACGCGCACGCCCATCAAGCGCATCGACACGTGCGAGCTCGTCGAGCAGGCCATCGACCACGGAACCACGGTGAGTTTTGATATTTCGAGCGTTACGACACGTGGCGAAACCGAAGCAGCACGGATGACACTCCGTCCCTTTGCCATCAAGCAACGAGACGGCATCTCGTATTTGCTGGGAACGGTCTACGACGCCCGAGGCGCCGATGACACGTTGCGTACTGTAGAGATTGGCCGAATGAGAAACGTCACCACACGTCTCCTCGACGGCAAGAAGCTCTTCGCCGCCCTAGACGAGGACGACGCCTCCTCCGCCGCATAAGGCTCTCCGCCGCCCATTCGACTACCCGTACCGCCCATCCGATTCTGTATTAAAAAACCCGCCAGGCTGTTGTAAAAATGGACATCAGCGCTACTATAGTTCCACTTGCACTTTGTCCCAGTGCAGTGTTTCCAGCCATTTTTATACTGGGGGTAATGATATGAAGGACATCACCATCAGCCGCAGGAGCCTTCTGGTCTCCGCCGGCCTGCTCGCGCTCGCCCCGCTCGCCGGATGCGGCGGCAACTCCGGTTCCGGCTCTGCTGCCGCCGGTTCCGACTACACCATCGGCGTTCTGCAGCTCACCGAGCACTCCGCACTCGATGCCGCCAACGACGGCTTTGTCAAGGCCATCAAGGAGAGCGGCCTTAAGGTCAAGATCGACCAGAAGAACGCCCAGAACGACCAGTCCACGTGTAAGTCCATTGCCGACAAATTTGTGGGCGATGGCGTCGACCTGATCTACGCCATCGCCACGCCCGCCGCACAGGCTGCTGCCGGTGCCACGGCGGATATCCCCATCGTGGGCTGCGCCATCACCGACTACGCCGCCTCCGGCCTGGTCCAGGACAACGACAAGCCGGGTACCAACGTCACGGGCGCTTCCGACCTCACCCCGGTCGCCGAGCAACTCGAGATGATGCAGAAGGTCCTGCCCGACGTAAAGAAGGTCGGCCTGCTCTACTGCACCGCCGAGTCCAACTCCGACGTCCAGATCAAGGCCGCCAAGAAGGAGCTCGACAAGCTGGGCCTCCAGTACACTGACTTCACCGTCTCGAGCTCCAACGAGATTCAGTCCGTCGTCGAGTCTGCCGTGGGCAAGGTCGATGCGCTGTACTCCCCCACCGACAACACCATCGCCGCGGGTGCCTCGCAGGTCGGCCAGATCTGCAAGGAGAACAAGCTCCCCTTCGTGACTGGCGAGGAGGGTATGTGTAAGGCCGGCGGCCTGTTCACCCTCTCCATCAACTATGAGGACCTGGGCTACGCCGCGGGCGAGATGGCCGTTAAGATCCTGAAGGGCGAGGCCAAGCCCGAGGATATGCCAATCAAGCATCTCTCGAGCAAGGACCTGGTCGTCGTCAAGAACGACGAGATGGCCGAGGCTCTGGGCATCGACCTTTCCGCTCTGGACGAGTAGCGCCATGCGCGGTAACGCGTCTAGGGCCCGCACGCGCGCCACAGCCGCGTTATTCAATATCTGAGCCACAGGGGCGGGCGCTGTAGACCGGCGTCCGCCCTGCTTGTTTCAGGTAAAACAAAACGTCTGTCCGCAGCTCTTTTATACATTGTTACCGCTATTATGGAAAATCACGTGTCCACCCTATTCTAGGAGGTATGAAGCATGCTCATTGCATTGCAGGGCGCCGTTTCGCAGGGCGTCCTCTGGGGC
This sequence comes from uncultured Collinsella sp., assembly GCA_902491935.1. Taxonomy (GTDB): domain Bacteria; phylum Actinomycetota; class Coriobacteriia; order Coriobacteriales; family Coriobacteriaceae; genus Collinsella. The sequence continues at coordinate 11,386 of CABUJN010000023.1, read as the reverse complement.
ATTATGGTGCTTGGCGTGTTTATCACGTTCCGCCTGCTCGACATTCCCGATATGACCTGCGACGGCAGCTTTGCCCTCGGCGGCTGCGTCTGCGCTGTGCTCATCGTCAATAACAACGTCGACCCGCTGTTCGCCGTGCTGGCCGGTATGTGCGCCGGCGCCATCGCGGGCGCCGTCACGGGCATTTTGACCACCGTCTTTGAGATTCCTGCGATCCTCGCCGGAATCCTCACCCAGATCAGCCTGTGGTCCATCAACCTGCGCATCATGGGCAAGTCCAATACGCCCATTCTTGCCAAAGGCACCGTGTTCTCGGCCGTCAGCAATATGACCGGTCTGCCGCAGTCCACCGTTGCCATCATCTTGGGCATCCTGCTCGCCGTGGCTATCGTTGCCATCCTGTATTGGTTCTTTGGCACCGAGATCGGCTCGGCGCTGCGAGCCACCGGCAACAACGAGTACATGATCCGCGCTCTGGGCGTCAACACCAACTCCACCAAGATGATCGCCCTCGTGCTCTCCAACGCCCTCATCGGCCTTTCGGGCGCGCTCATCTGCCAGAGCCAAAAGTATGCCGACATTGGTATGGGCACCGGTGCCATCGTTATCGGTCTTGCCGCCATTGTTATCGGCGAGGTGCTCGGCCGTCTGCTGCCCGGCGGCCTCACGCAGTTTAGCGTCCGTCTTGCCTCCGCCGTCTTTGGCTCCGTGGTGTACTTCCTTATCCGCGCCATCGTGCTGCAGTTGGGCATGGACGCCAACGACATGAAGCTGCTCTCCGCCGTAATTGTCGCTGTGGCCCTGTGCGTGCCCGTGGTTTGGGAGCGCTATAAGCTCCGCAGCTCCTACACGAAGGGGGATGAGGCAGATGCTTAAGCTCTCGCACGTCAAGAAGACCTTTAACAAGGGCACCGTCACCGAGAAGCGCGCGCTCACCGGCGTCGACCTCACCCTGAATGACGGCGACTTTGTAACCGTGATCGGCGGCAACGGCGCCGGCAAGTCCACGCTGCTCAACATGATCGCCGGCGTGTACCCGCTCGATTCGGGCGTTATTGAGCTCGACGGCACCGACATCTCGCGCCTGAGCGAGTCGCAGCGCGCCAAGTACCTGGGCCGCGTGTTTCAGGACCCCATGCGCGGTACCGCTGCCGACATGCAGATTGCCGAGAACCTGGCCCTCGCCAAGCGTCGCGGCCAGCGTCGCGGCCTTTCGTGGGGCGTCACCAAGGCCGAGAAAGATGAGTACGTTGAGCTGCTCAAGCGCCTGGACCTTGGTCTGGACACGCGTCTCAACGCCAAGGTCGGCCTGCTCTCGGGCGGCTAGCGCCAGGCACTCACCCTGCTGATGGCCACGCTCACCAGGCCGCGCCTGCTGCTGCTCGACGAGCACACGGCGGCCCTCGACCCCAAGACGGCCTCTAAGGTGCTCAACCTGACCGAGGAGATCGTCGACGAGAACCACCTGACCACGCTCATGGTCACGCACAACATGAACGACGCCATCCGTCTGGGCAACCGTCTGATCATGATGCACGAAGGCCACGTGATCTACGACGTGGCGGGCGATGAGAAGAAGTCGCTCACCGTGGCCGACCTGCTGCAGAAGTTCGAGGAGGTCTCGGGCGGCGAGCTCGCCAACGACCGCATGCTGCTAAGCTAAAACCTGCCAAAAAGGGACAGGTTTATTTTGGTAGGTTTTATCTGCGCAAACGCCAAAACCGCCGCAAAGGGACAGAGGCCCTTGCGGCGGTTTTCGCATATTATGTCGATAATCCGATATTCAACCAGACATTCTGGCTAAGGACTAAGGAAACTGCCATGAAAAGACTCCCCCGCTTTGCGTTGGCCGCCGCGTTGTTTGCCGGCGCGCTCGCAGGCATCCCAAGCCTCGCTTTCGCGGGAAACCTGCCCGCCGCTATTGACGGCTCCGTGGCCGTCATGCACACCAACGATATCCACGGCAGCTACAAGTACAGCTACAACGCAAGCAAGGGCACCGGCACTGTGGGCTTTGACGGACTGGCGGTTCTCTATAGCGCCCAAAGCAGCGCCCCCGATCTTTTACTCGATGCGGGCGACACCTTCCACGGACAGTCCTTCGCCACCATGAGCGAGGGCAAGAGCATCGCCGAGCTCATGGACACCTTCTACGCCGACGGCTACGACGCAACCACGCCAGGCAACCACGACTGGAGCTACGGCGCGGACAAACTCCGCACCATGACCGGCTACAGCACCACCGGCACGCCCTTCGCCATGCTCTGCGCGAATGCAACGTCCTCGAACGGCGCATGGAGCTCGAGCATCACGAAGACGCTCGATCGCACCTGGGAGGATAGCGAGGATCACTCCACATTCGACTACAAAATCAAGGTCGGCGTCGTCGGAGCCATGGATGAGTCGCTAGGTTCCTCGCTGCGCGCGGACCTGGTCGCGGGCACCAGCTTCTCGAGTGCCGCGAACGCCATCAATGCCGAGGCAGAGCAGCTGCGCAAGGAGGGCTGCGATGTTGTTGTGTGTATCGCGCACACGCTCGACGCAAAGACCTTTGCCACGCGGCTCCGTGGCGTCGATGCCCTTATCGCAGGCCACGAGCACATCAACCTTAACGAGAAGGTGACGGGAGCCGACGGCAAGACGATCCACGTTGTCGAGGCAGGCAGCGCCTTTGCCGAGGTGGGGCTGCTTTCCATTCCGTACAAATACGACACGAATGGCACCGAGACGACCGACGATGACACGGTCACGGTCCCTGCAGACGGCAGCGACGAGAAGCTCTACACCGCCAAGAACGTCAACGACCTTTTGACAGACCCCGACAAGGGCTCCGACTACCAAAGCCGCCTTGAAGCCGTCCGCAACAAGATCAAGCCGCTCGACGAGGACTTTGAAAACGAATCGAACAAGGTGCTCGGCACATCCACCACCAACTATTTCTACGGCGAGGACGCCGCAGGCACGCATGGTTGGGAAATGGTGCGCACCACCGATTTCCGCCCCGGCAAGGAGGGCGACACCACCAAGGCCCAGACCATCGGCCACGTGATTTGCGGCTCCTATCTTGCCCTGACGGGCGCGGACTTCGCTATCGAAAACGCTGGCGGCATCCGCGGCGGCATCGCGGCGGGCAACGTGACCGCCGGCAACGTCATCGCCATCTCGCCCTACGGCAACACTGTGGAGACCTGGACCATGACCGGCGCGGACTTCCTCGCAGCGCTCGAGCACTCGCTACAAATCAGCGACGATTGCAACGACAGCTACGAGCTTCAGCAGGCTTATGTGGCGGCCGGTCACAGCGAGCAGGAGGCGCAAGACAAGTACAAGTGGCGCGATGACTCTGGCAGCGTTCTCTCCTTTGGCGGCATCAACGTGACGATTGATTGGACGCAGCCCGAAGGCAAGCGCATTGTGAGCGCCACACTCACCAAAGACGGCAGCACGCTCGACCCCGCCAAGACCTATACCGTCGCCACCAACAACTACATCATCACCAACACGACCGACTTCCCCACCTTCGCAAACGCCACCAAGCACACCGAGTGGGGTACCTGCGAGTCAGCGCTAAGGGCGCTGATCGGGCAGGACAGCTGGGAGAGCAAGATGACCTCGCTCGCGGGCACCATCAGCTTTGGCTCCGCTGCCGTGGACCCCACGCCCACACCGGCCCCGACGCCTAAGCCCTCGCCTAAGACGGACACGACGACCACGAAGGTCATCACCAAGAAGACGACCGGTAAGCTCGCCGCAACGGGAGACCGCACGCTGGCAGTAGTTGGCGCGTGCCTTATCGGCGGCATCATCGTCATCATGCTCGGCATTATCTGGAAGCGTCGACGCTAAGCTACACCGCCGGGCCTTACAGCCCCGCCGCGTAAACCTTATATCGAGCACAGAAGCCCGTCCGAATTTGATCGGACGGGCTTCTTGGTGGGTATCATGGTTGAACGATCATTAGGAGGTTTTCCCTACATGGAATTGTTTGAGCCGATTCTTCATTTCTTTGAGCAACGGTGGGTCCACAACATCATCTGGGCCGTCATCTTGGCGATAGGCACCGCCGTCGCCGCCAAGGTCGTATCCAAGACCCTGAACCATCTGCTTAACCGAGACGATAACCCGCTTCCGGCATCGAGTATCTTCATCAACATCGCGCGCGCCGTCATCTGGATGATTGGCGGCAGCTTTATCCTCGATAACTGCTTTGGCATTAACGCAAACGCGCTCGTCGCCGCCCTTGGCGTCGGCGGCATCGCCATCTCGCTCGGCTTTCAGGACACGCTGTCAAACCTTATCGGCGGCATGCAGGTGACCTTTATGGGCATCATCAAGCCCGGCGACAATATCGAGGTCGGCGGCGTATCCGGCGTGGTCCAAGACATCACTTGGCGCCATACAACGATTGAGGATGCCTGTGGGCAGACCATCATCGTCCCCAACTCCAACATCTCCAAGAACACGCTCGTGCACCTCATGCCCTTTGGGCGCGTTGCCGTGCCCGTCGCGGTCAAGGACACGTCCAAGTGGGCTTCACTGGACGCACTGGCAGACGAGCTGACCAGCGCCACCAAAGCCGCCGTGCTTCCCATCTCGGGCTTTGACAAGGAGCCCTACGTACTCTTTAGCGAAATCGGCGACTTTGGCATCAAAGGAAAGATCATCTTTATCGTCAGCGACGACAGCACTACTTTCACGGCAGCCGACGCCTGCATCCGCGCCATCGCCCCCATCATCGCCTAACCCGCCAAAAAGGGACAGGCACCTTTGTGGTGGTTTTCATTCGTGGTACCATGGTTTATGTAGTTGTTTAAACGACTAAGGGAGCAACATCATGGAAGAGGCCTATCGTCAAGCACGCAAGCGCGGCGAGCAAGGACGTCGACGCGCCATTAGCCAAAGCGAGCATCCATACCTTACGGACCTCGACAGTTTGATTGCTCAGCTCCCCTTAGGTCAGCGAGTGAGTGTCGGCCTGCGGGATATTCCGATCGAAATGGTCGTCGGCACTGTCACCAAGGGCCGTCAGTCCGCCTTTTCATGCAACTTTATGCCCCTGCTGCCGTTTAACACCGAGTTCGCCCGCAAGTGGTCCAACCTCTACGACATCCAGGTAACCGAGGGCTATCGCGACCCCATCATCGTCACCGAGTTCATGCATCGGTTCTATGTCCAGGAAGGCAATAAACGCGTCAGTGTCCTCAAATTCTTGGACGCTCCAACGGTTTCGGCCAGGGTCACCCGTCTCTACCCCGGCACATGGGATTCCGTCGAAAGCCGCCTGTACGGTGAATTCTGCGCGTTTTGGCGCGTCTGCCCCCTATACGAGATCGAGTTCTCGCGTGAGGGAAGCTACGAGACGCTCGCCAAGATGCTCGGTCAGAATCTTATCGAAAAATGGCCGCAGAAAAAGGTCGACTACCTGCGCCACACCTTCCTGCTCTTTAAGCGCGCCTACCTTCGCGCAGGCGGCGACCACCTGGACATTACGCCCGCCGACGCCATGCTCGTGTACCTCAATGTGTACAACCAGGACCGCCTGCTGGATACGCCAACGGATATCGTCGTAAACCGCCTGTGCAAGATTTGGCGCGAGCTGGTCATTGCCGGCAAAAATGACGAGGACAAGGTCGATCTTGTTGAAGCGCCGAGCGTCGACGAGGAGGAGTCGCCCGCCAAGTCCACCTCCGGCGTGCTCAACTTCTTTATGGGCAAGACCGTCTATTCGGCGACCAACCCCCTGCGCATCGCCTTTATCCATGAGTTCCCCTGTGCGACGTCGAGCTGGGACAGCCTGCACGACCAAGGGCGTCAGTATCTCGATGAGCACTTTGGCGGTATCGTGCGCACCGAGGCGTTCGAGGACTGTCACGATCCGGATGTGTTCTACGCCGCCGTGGAAACGGCTGTCAAACATGGGGCAAACGTCATCTTCTCGACCTCGCACCGCCTGATGGAATACACGCTCAGGGCTGCCGTTGAGTATCCCCAGGTTCGGTTCCTCAACTGCTCTATCGGCCTTCCCCATCAAAGCGTCCGTTCGTACTTTGGCAAGATGTACGAGGCCAAGTTCCTCCTGGGCGCCCTTGCCGCCAGCATGGCGGACAACCACCGCATCGGCTACCACGCGTCGGTCTTCGCCTCGGGCGCGCTCAGCGAGATCAACGCCTTTGCGATTGGCGCCTCGCTGCTCGACCCCCGTGCGCAAATTATCCTGACTTGGGGCGATGTGCCCGCCGGAGGCCTTGCCGAGGCCATGTGCCGCGAAGGTGTAAGCGTCATGACCGGCGCCGACATGTCAAAGTCGCTCGAAGACCCCACGGCCTACGGACTTCACCGCCTGGTCGATGGCAAGGTTACCGGCATCGCCATGCCGGTATGGAACTGGGGCCGTTACTACGAGCTCATCGTTCGCAGCCTTCTGCACGGCACGTGGGACGAGACCAGCGATGACAACCAAGTGCGCGCCGTCAACTACTGGTACGGCATGAGCTCTGGCGTTATCGACATCCGTTACGCTCCGGGCCTACCCTACCAGACGCGCAAACTCGTGCAGTTGCTCCGTAACGGCATTGTTGAGGGATCCATCAACCCCTTTGGCGGCGAGCTCCACAGCCAGAACGGCGTGGTACAGATCGAAGGCTTCCCTCCGCTGCCGAGCACGCAGATTGTCGAGATGAATTGGCTGGCGGATAACGTGGTAGGCACCATTCCGCAGCTCGACGATGAGCCGAAAGTCCCTGCCCTATGAAAATCCTTGCCATAGCCGATACCGAAGAACGATGCCTTTGGGAGTGCTTTCGCAAGGAACGCTTTGAGGGCGTCGACCTGATTTTGTCCGCCGGCGATCTGGACCCGGACTATCTTGAGTTTTTGGTTACGGTCATCAACAAACCGCTCATCTACGTGCGTGGCAATCACGATGACCGCTACGCACGTCATGCACCGGGCGGATGTATCTGCGTAGAAGACAGCGTGTACACGTACCGAGGGATTCGCATTGCGGGCCTTGGCGGGTCCATGCGTTATCGCGACGGCGCCAACATGTACACCGAACGCGAGATGTCCAAACGCATGCGTAAGCTGTCGCGTAAGGTTAGGATGGTCGGCGGGTGCGACATTCTGCTTACCCATGCACCCGCCGCCGGTATGGGTGATCTGGACGATCTGCCGCATCGAGGGTTTGAGTGCTTTAACACGGCGCTTGAATCCTGGGGGGCCGACTACATGGTGCATGGGCATGTACACCAAAGCTACGGTTACGATTTTCAGCGCGAGCGGCAGCATGTGTGTGGAACGACGATCATCAACGCCTGCGGCTATACGCAGTTTGAGCTCGACCAGACGCGCTACCCCATCCGTGGCTGGCAGGCAGCCTGGCTCAATTCGCAAACCATGCGCCGCGAGCTCAAACGCCACGATGCCATCGAGTCCTCAACAGCCAGAACACCCTGGTAACCACCATAAAGGGGACACTGTCCCCTTTATGGTGCTTTTGACGCGATAGCAAGAAACCCGGTCCAGCACAAGGCAGAACCGGGTTTCTTTAGCAATGCTTGCTGTACTCAGGCAGTAACTAGCAGTTACTCAGCCAGGAAGTCACGCTGGACAGCGGGATCGACCTTGACGCCAGGGCCCATGGTGGAAGACACGGAGATGGACTTGACGTACTTGCCCTTAGCAGAAGAGGGCTTGACGCGCAGAATCTCGGTGTACAGGGCAGCGTAGTTCTCGACGAGCTGCTGCTCAGAGAAGGACTTCTTGCCCAGGGGCACGTGGCAGATGCCGTAGCGGTCGGCGCGGTACTCAACGCGGCCAGCCTTGAGCTCGGAGACCATCTTGGCGACGTCCATGGTCACGGTGCCGAGCTTGGGGTTCGGCATGAGGCCACGGGGACCAAGGATCTTACCGATGCGGCCAACCTTGGCCATCATGTTCGGCGTAGCGATAGCGGCGTCGAAGTTGATCTCGCCCTTCTGAATCTGGGCGACGAGCTCGTCGGAACCGATGATGTCGGCGCCGGCAGCCTCAGCCTCACGGGCCTTCTCGCCCTCGGCGAAGACGGCAACACGAACGGTCTTGCCGGTGCCGTGGGGCAGGGAGATGGAACCACGGATGTTCTGGTCAGCCTTACGAGTATCGATGCCCAGACGGAAGTGAGCCTCGACGGTCTCGTCGAACTTGGCGGTGTCGAGCTCCTTGATGAGCTTGGCAGCCTGAAGGGGGGTGTAGAGCGTGGCGCGGTCGATCTTCTCGGCAGCGGCGTTATAGCTCTTACCATGCTTAGCCATGTGCATTACCTCCTGTGGTTAAACGGGCGTGAGCCCTCCCACATCGTATCGTGTGCCCTATTGCACACATTTAACGGGCGCCCCGGTCGGAGCACCCGCCGTTACCATAAGAAATCGCTACTCAGCGATGGTGACGCCCATGGAACGGGCGGTACCGGCGATGATCTTCTTGGCGGCGTCAATGTCGTTGGCATTGAGGTCCGGCATCTTGATCTCGGCGATCTTGGTGAGCTGCTCCTGGGAGAGCTGACCAACCTTGTCAGCCTGGGGCTTAGCGGAACCAGACTTGAGGTTCAGCTCCTTCTTGATAAGGTGAGCCGCCGGCGGGGTCTTGGTGATGAAGGAGAAGGACTTGTCCTCGTAGACAGAGATCTCAACGGGGATGATGTCACCCTTCTTGTCCTGCGTCTCGGCGTTAAAGGCCTGGCAGAACTGCATGATGTTCACGCCAGCAGCGCCCAGGGCGGGGCCGACGGGAGGAGCGGGGTTTGCTGCACCAGCAGGAATCTGGAGCTTAATGACGTTGGCAACCTTCTTCTCAGCCATGGTCATTCCTTTCGAATCACGAGTGTGAAGTACTTGCTATATCGTAAGCACGCACGTGTTAGAAGCACTCCTGAGATGAGCAGTCACAGAAGAAGCACGCTCGCGCGAACGGACGAAAACTTAAGCGATGACAGCGACCTGGTTAAAGTCGAGCTCGACCGGCGTCTCGCGGCCAAAGATCATCAGCGTGACCTTGAGCTTGCCAGCCTCGGTGTTAACCTCGGAGACCTTGCCATCAAAGTCGGTAAGCGGGCCATCGGTGACGCGGACGGACGTACCGACCTCAATATCAACCGAGGTGCGCTTGGGCGAATCGCCCTTACCGGGACGACGAGTCATCTTGTTGTACTCGTCGCGGGAAAGCGGAGCGGGCTTGCCGTTGCCGCCTAGGAAACCGGTGACGCCAGGCGTGTTACGAACACACGTCCAAGCATCGTCATCCATCTCCATGCGGACCAGGACATAACCCGGGAAGATCTTGGAATCCTTGGTCTCACGCTTGCCACCCTCTTTAATCTCGGTGACGCGCTCCATAGGAATCTCGATATCAAAGATACGGTCCTGCATGCCCATAGTCTCGATGCGATGCTCGAGATCGGACTTAACGCGGTTCTCGTATCCAGAGTAAGTGTGAACGACGTACCAACGCTTAGACATGGTTTAGCCCCTCAATCCAGAGAACAGAGCAAGAGCCTCGCCAAAGCCAGCATCGAGCAGAGCGATGACGACGCCGACGACGATCAGAGAAGCGCAAACAACAACCGAGTAGTTCACGAGCTCCTTCTTATCGGGCCACGTGACACGCTTCATCTCGGACTTGACCGAAGCGAAATACTTCTTGGTGCGGGCGAAGAAACCAGGCTTCTCGTTCTTCTTGGACTTCGCAGCCTTCTCGTTCTTCTTGGCAACGGCCTTCTTGGCCTCAACCTTGGAGTTGGCGGCAGCTTTGTTGGCAGGTGCCGGCTGCTGAGCCTTCTTCTTGTTCTTCTTGTTGGCCATTTGGGTTACCTCCGCGCAATGCGCTTATACATGAGTAAACCGTAAGCCCCCAAGTGGGAGCTTACGGAATAATGACTGGCACGCCAGGAAGGACTCGAACCCTCAACACTCGGTTTTGGAGACCGATGCTCTACCAATTGAACTACTGGCGTATGTGACTAGAGACTAGCGAGTCTCTTTGTGCAGCGTGTGGTGACGGCACCAGGGGCAATACTTCTTGATCTCCATACGATCAGGCATGGTCGACTTGTTCTTGGTGGTCGTATAGTTGCGGCGCTTGCACTCAGTGCACGCAAGAGTAACTAGAGTACGCATGTATCCTGAACCTTTCATTTCCGCCCCGTACGGGCACGAGTTGTTACTTTATCAGCTCCACGTAAGTGCTGTCAATGAAAACCTCGAGTCAATTGGTTCTCGGTGGATCCATTCATATTTGGAACACATCAATGAAGCCATCGAGAGCTAATCGACGGTGCATCCAGGACCATTATCGATCCTCTCGACACCAGCAACGGCTCAATATCCATTGCAGAAAAGAACCCGGCACCCATATAAGTGCCGGGTTCTCTAAGTCAGCTATATCAAAGAGCTAATTTACTCAATGATCGTGGAGACGATGCCCGAACCGACGGTGTGGCCACCCTCGCGGATAGCGAAGCGCAGGCCCTCCTCCATGGCGATCGGGTGGATGAGGTCGCCCTCGATGGTGATGTGGTCACCAGGCATAGCCATCTCGGTGCCCTCGGGGAGCTTGACCGTACCGGTAACGTCGGTGGTACGGAAGTAGAACTGAGGACGATAACCATCGAAGAACGGGGTGTGACGGCCGCCCTCCTCCTTGGTCAGAACGTAGATCTCGCCGGTGAACTTGGTGTGCGGGGTAACCGAACCGGGCTTGCAGAGAACCTGGCCGCGCTCGATGTCCTCACGCTTGATGCCGCGGAGCAGCAGACCGACGTTGTCGCCAGCCTCGCAGAAGTCCATGGACTTACGGAACATCTCGATACCGGTAACGACGGTGTTCTGGGTATCCTTGATGCCGACGATCTCGACGGGCTCGTTGAGCTTGAGCTCACCGCGCTCGACACGGCCAGTAGCAACGGTACCACGGCCGGAGATGGTCATAACGTCCTCAACGGCCATCAGGAACGGGAGGTCGTTGTTACGAGCAGGCGTCGGGATGTACTCGTCGACGGCCTTCATGAGCTCGCGAATGGCGTCCATCCACTTGGCGTCGCCCTCGAGAGCGCCCAGAGCGGAGCCACGGATGACGGGGATGTCGTCGCCGGGGAAATCGTACTCGGAGAGGAGCTCACGGGTCTCCATCTCGACGAGGTCGATGAGCTCGTCATCGTCGACCATGTCGCACTTGTTCAGGAAGACGACGATGTAGGGAACGCCGACCTGACGGGCGAGCAGGATGTGCTCGCGGGTCTGAGCCATGGGGCCGTCGGTAGCAGCGATGACCAGGATAGCGCCGTCCATCTGAGCAGCGCCGGTGATCATGTTCTTGATATAGTCGGCGTGGCCCGGGCAGTCAACGTGAGCAT
>CABUJN010000022.1:0-31059 GCA_902491935.1 uncultured Collinsella sp. | reverse complement strand
GCGCGGGCCGAGTCGCCGTGCCCGCGCGCCTTACCTTTCGGGTTCACCATCCATGATGGGGCGCGTTTCTAACGAAGCCGTAACGGCCGTTGGGCTCTTTTGGTGCCAGCCCTTCTCGACCCGTACGCATTTGCTTAAAGCAACAACTTTCCCGATCGATGTAATCACCGAATCAAAACGTGTACACCAGCCACCAAAGATGCCGAAAAATGTCGCTTTTGGAGGCTGATGTACACAAATGCAGAATCCAGCGCAGCCCAGAGGCGCCCTCCACATGTCTGGACTCTCTATGGCTGCGCTGGATAGACATCGCTGGAACGGGTATAGTATCGAAAGTTTTGTCGTTAACCAGCGGGGGAGTCCTGTGGGCATCAAAAAGAAGATCAAAAAGGAGCTTATCGGCACTTCCGATTACCCGTCGAATAAGATCTTTACGATCTCCAATTTCATCACCTTTACGCGCCTGATCCTCACCCTGGTATTTCTGTACCTGTTTGTGACGGATAACAACCGTGTCATCGCCATCGTTATCTACGCCGTTGCCGCCTCCACCGACTGGATGGACGGTCAGATCGCCCGCATGACTAAGACGGTCTCGTGGCTCGGCAAGGTCATGGATCCCATTTGCGACCGTGCGCTGCTGTTCACCGGCGTACTTGGACTGGTGGTCCGCGGAGAGCTGCCCATCTGGGTCTGCGTACTCATTATTGGCCGCGACATCTATCTGGGCATCGGCACGCTTATCGTGCGTCATTATCACCGTCGCCCCATCGATGTGGTCTTTCCCGGAAAGATTGCCACGGCGCTGCTCATGACCGGCTTCTCACTCATGCTGCTCGGTTTCCCCGTTATTGACGGCCTGCACCTTTTATCTTCAACCCTTACGGCCTTCCCGGGCCTCAACGGAAGCTCGGTGCCCCTCGGCATCTTCTTTGTGTACGGCGGCGTGATCTTCTCCATGCTCACGGCTGTCATCTACTCCATTAAGGGCGGAGTGGCCATTAAACAGGCTCTCGCGCATCCCGAGGACGAGGACATCGACTTTCTGAACCCTGAAATCGAAGACTGATTCGTTGGGGTATGATTACGTACGGTTCATTATTTGCGGCACGTCCGCGATAAGTTAGGGGTTGTCATGGACAACATGGTTAACAATATGCCTCAGAATGATAAGACTGCTGACGCTACCTGCGTATTCCGCGTGCCTTCAAGCGACGTCACCGTTCCCGACCTCATGGCCAACGTGCGCATCACCGCCCCCGTCCTGTCCATCGTCAAGGGTCCGCAGACTGGTGCCGCCTTTGAGCTCGAGGACGACGTGACCACCATCGGCCGCGATCCCGCGAACGGCATCTTCCTTAATGACATGACCGTTTCGCGCAGCCACGCGCGCATTATTCGCGAGGGCCTCGGCGCTCGCATCGAGGACCTGGGCTCGCTCAATGGTACCTGGGTCGACGGTGCCATTGTCAATGCAGCCCCGCTGCACGACGGTTCTTCCGTTCAGATCGGTACGTTTACGCTCATCTACCACGAGAGCACGCCGGAGCGCATCGAAACCGGTGAGTAGGGCATGGCCGAACGCAACTATCTGAGTATCGGCCAAGTCGTCAACCTACTTCGAGGCGCATACCCCGATCTTTCGAACTCAAAAATTAGATTTCTAGAGGATGAGGGGCTCATTACCCCTCATCGTACGCCTAAGGGATACCGTCAGTACTCTAAGGAGGACGTTGATCGTCTGGAGGTCATCCTGCACTTGCAGAAGACCCGCTACATGCCGCTCAACGTGATTAAGCAGCGCTTGGAAAACGCCACGGACCTGTCAACGCTCGCCTACGAGGTGGGCTTGCTATCCGATGTTCCGCTCAAGACGGAGCCCAAGGAGACTAAGCAAAAGCTGCATCCCATCGAGACCATTCCCGATATGTTGGGCGTCGAAATTTCGTTTATCCGCTCGCTCGCCGAGAACGACCTCATTCGCATCATCAAGAGTCCGCAGAATCGCGAGCTTGTCGATGGTCGCGATTTTCCGATCATCCGCTACTGCTCCGAGCTGTCGCGCTTCCATATCGAGCCGCGCAACCTGCGTCAGTACGTGTCTTCCGCCAACCGCGAGTCCTCGATGTTTGAGCAGGTGCTTGTGAGCATGCTCGGCATGGATACCTCCGATGACGAGCGCGACGCCAAGCTCGAGCGTGCGTTTAAGAAGCTTCACGACCTGACGGAGGGCGTGCACACCGCGCTGCTCAAGAACCGCGTTTTTGAGTCGCTCAACGCCGTGGTCGAGGACGCCGACATCGATGCACTCGATGAGGAAATCACTCGCTCCGAGTCCACCAAGGCCAAAAACGAAGAGATAGCCGCGCCGGCTTCGCACAAGGATTCTCTCGTCAAGCCGCTCAAGGTCGTCCCCCCTTCGCAATCCGGCACCGCCACCGCGGGCAAATAACCGCTGCTGAAATTTCGGGAACCCATTGAAAGGTCATGCAATGTACGACTTCGAATCTCAAATCGTCGACATCCCCGACTATCCCGAGCCCGGAGTCATCTTTAAAGACATCACGCCGCTCTTTGGCAATCCCGAGGCGCTCAAAGCCATGACCGATGCCCTCGCCGAGCACTTTGCCGGCATGGGAATCACCAAGGTCGTGGGTCCCGAGGCTCGCGGCTTTATGGTTGGCGTACCGGTAGCTGTAGCCCTTGGCGCCGGCTTTGTTCCCGCACGTAAACCGGGCAAGCTACCGCGCAAGACTGTGAGCCAGAGCTACGAGCTCGAGTACGGAACGGATTCCATTGAGATCCATGCCGACGCTATCAGCTCTAAAGATACCGTGTTGATTCTGGACGACTTGGTCGCGACGGGCGGAACCGTCGAGGCAACAGGTAAACTGGTGCGAGATATGGGCGCAAAGCTTATCGGTTACGGTTGTATCCTTGAGCTTGCGTTTCTCAACCCGCGCGAGAAGCTCACGCCGTCTGATGACGATGTGGAGCTCTTTAGCCTGGTGACGGTGGACTAGCCGTTACCCTTAGTTACTGGAAAGGAAGCTACATGCGCACAGCAAACACGCACAAAAACATGGCACGCTGCGCTGCTACGGCAACCCTCGCTTGTGTTTTGGGCTTGGGCCTCGCGGCTCCTGCCTACGCCGATACCGCATCCGACCTTGCCGCTGCTCGTACGAAGCTCGAGCAGATCGGTACCCAAACTCAGCAGATTTACGATGAGCTCGCCACGCAGACGCAGGCGCTCGATCAGACTGCCGGCGAGATCACGCAAAAGCAGCAGGAGATCGCCGATGGTCAGGCTAAGCTCTCAACCTATGTCGCCGGCGAGTACAAAACCGGCGGTCTGAGCCTGCTTCAGGTTCTGACGGGTGTCGATGACCTGAGCGATATGCTCAACCGTCTGTTCTACTACGGCAAAGTTTCCGATAAGCAAGCTCAGACCATTCAAGAGGTCAAGGAGCTTAAGCAGCAGCTCACCGATAAGCAGGCCGAGCAGGAGAAGAACGTCGCCGCCACGCAAAAGAAGGTCGACGAGCTTAACGCCCAGCAGGCTGAAGCCCAGAACGTCGTAAACTCCCTGGATTCGCAGCTGCAGGCCGAGCTTGCCGCCGAGGCCGAGGCCAACGCCGCGCTGCAGGCCGGCATCAACGCCAGCACCGCCGAGAAGGCCACGGTGAGCAACGAGACTGCCGGTACGACCGAGAACACCAACAACGGTGGCCAGACCAGCAATAACAACAACCAGGGCGGCAACACTCCGGCTCCTACGCCGGCACCTGCTCCGACGCCGCAGCCCTCCACGCCTGCTCCGGCTCCGACGCCTTCTGCTCCGAGCCAGTCCGTCGACGGCGGTTCTGTTGTCTCGCGTGCATACAGCAAGCTTGGTTGCGCCTATTCCTGGGGCGGAATTGGCCCGAACAGCTTCGACTGCTCTGGTTTTGTAAGCTATTGCCTTACTGGTCGCTATTGCCGCCTGGGCACCACGGGCACCTTTATGGGCTGGACGCGTGTGTCCGATCCGCAGCCCGGTGACGTTGTAGTCAACTCGTACCACACCGGCATTTACATCGGTGGTGGTCAGATGATTCATGCTTCTGACTACAACACGGGTGTTATCATCAGCTCCGTTGCCGCCGGCATGAACAACAACTACATTTTCGTGCGCTACTAAGTATTCAGATAAAGCAAACGGATATGGACCTCGTGGCTTTGAGTCATGGGGTCCATTCTTTTGCCTTTAGTGCAGTCCGCTATCTAGTTTTGAATACTAGATAGCGGCCCAATCGGTCTGCAAGATGGCTATAATTGAATGGGAACGATTAGAAAGGACCCTCTATGAGCTGGGCACTTATCTCCGATTCAAGCTGCAACCTCCGCGATTGGCAACCGACCGCGCCCCATACCACCTTTGCATTTGCGCCCCTCAAAATTCGAGTGGGGGAGCATGAATTCGTCGATGACCTTTCGCTCGATGTTCATGAGCTCAACTGCGCTGTTCAGGCGGAGACGAACGCTTCTTCGAGCGCTTGTCCCAGCGTAGGGGAGTGGGCCGAGCTCTTCAAATTGGCAGACAAGACCATCTGCATGCCGATCTCTGAGGGCGTGTCGGGCAGCTACAACGCGGCAGCCACGGCTCGCGATATGGTTCTTGCCGAGGAGCCCGACCGACAGATTCATCTAGTCAATTCACGCGCAGCTGGCGGCAAAATGGACCTCATTTTCTTGCTGTTCGACCGCTATCTTGCAAGCAATCCGAATGTCTCATTCGAGGATGCTTGCGCATACTTCGATAGCCTTGAACAGAACAGCAAAATCCTCTTCAGTTTGTGCAATTACGAAAACCTCGCCAAAGCCGGACGTATCCCTAAGGCAGCCGGCGTCATTGCCAACAAGCTCAATATCCGTATTTTGGGCACAGCGAGTGAGGCCGGTAAAATCGAACTCGTCGGGCACACGCGTGGCGAAAAGAAGATGCTCAACAAGATCATCGACACTATGGAAGCCGAGGGCTTTACGGGCGGTGAGGTCGTCATAGATCACGTTGAGAACGAAGCTGGAGCCCAGGCGCTCACTGACCGCATAGTCGAGCATTGGCCCGGCTCCAAGACCATCATCATGCCCTGCAACGGCCTGGATTCCTATTACGCCGAGATGCACGGCCTCATCATCGGCTACGGCATGGGCGTAGCTTCGGGCAAATAAAGTCCAACCAAGCAAAAATACGGGCGGGACAAAGCGACAGATGGCTCTTTGTCCCGCCCGTTTTATACGTCGGCTAGCTATTAAACCCGTTGAACTTGAGATAGCTCATCAAGTAAGCCTTCGAAACGAAGGACGATACCGCGCTACGCACAAGCAGCGACTCACGCGTTACCTGATGCGCCGTATCGGGCACGGGAGTCTGCTCGACGGAAAACGCCGCACGAATCGATGCCTCGAGCTGATCGACCACATAATCAAAGGCCGTCGGGGCATCGTAGCTCAAACGCTGAATGTTAAAGAGTGCCTGCACCGCAGCAATAGGTAGCACCTGCTTAAAGATGCAGATAGCGATCAGGCGGGCAATCTGCTCGCGGCCATATTGCTTTTTGACCGGAGCAGGCACTAGGCCGACCTTTACGTAGTTATTGATCATCGATGGCGTAATGATAGGCTGCTCAACGCAAATGGACAGCGGCTCCATCCAAAGCGCAACATACTCAATAACCTGGTCGCGGTAGAGTGTCACATTGGGCAACTGGTCATAGCGCGGCAGACTCAACGTATTGAGTTTGCGCACGATATCGGACTGAATAAATGCATCGGGCAGCACAGTGGGCTGAATATCCTCAGGCTTAATGCTGACCGACGAATCGGACATCGGGATAACGCGTTTGGCGTGGTTCATAAGGATCCTCCGTTCATTAGCTATATTGTATTCTAGGTTATCTAGTTTTGCATACTATATAACCGGAAAGTAAAAGTGGTTGGACAGCACATTGATACACCGTCCAACCACTTTGTTAAAAGACAACAACCTTACATAAGATATATTATCGTACTTATCCACGGAGAAACGCGTATGCGCTCGTTGCCGCTATGGCTCCGTCCGAAACAGCGGTCACAACCTGGCGTAAACGTTTGGAACGGATATCGCCAGCGGCAAATAGACCTGGCGTGCGGGTCGCCATGGATTCATCAGTCAGAATGCCGCCATCAGGCGCCAGATCGACTAGATGCTCAACAAGCTCGGTATGGGGCTGCGTTCCGGTAAAGACAAAGATGCCAAACGAGCCGGGCTCAAATGACTCGGTATGAGTCTCGCCGGATGCATTGTCCTTAAAGGTAATCGTCGTTGGCATGGCTTCGCCCGATAGCTCCACAATACTAGTTTGGTACCTAACTGTAATATTGTCCTTTGCGAGTACTTTCTGAACAACACCATCGGGCGCACGGAACTGGTCGCGGCGCAGCACGATGGTCACGCTGCTGGCAATGTCAGACAGGAAAAGCGCCTCTTCGCATGCCGAATTGCCACCGCCGATTACAAATACCTGTTTGCCACGGAAGAACATGCCGTCACATGTTGCGCAATACGAAACGCCACGACCGCGATACGTATCCTCACCAGCGAAACCTGCCGGACGCGGCGTGGCACCCATGCAAGCGATAACGCTTGAGGCCAGCGTATCGCCCATATCGTGATGCACCGTAAACAGCGCCGCATCGGCATCGTAATCGACGCCCGTCACCATACTCCATTCAACCTGAGCCCCCAGGTCTTCAGCATGCTGTTGGAACCGCTCACCAAGTTCGGCACCGCTCAGCAGCGGAATGCCAGGATAATTCTCAATCTCGTTGGATGTAGCGATCTGTCCGCCCGACATGCCCTGCTCAAGGACAGTCGTCGTCAGGTTGGCACGCGCAGCATAAATGGCGGCAGCATAGCCCGCGGGGCCTCCGCCGATAATCGCAACATCGATCGTCTGATCGGTAGTCATGAAGAGACCTCCTGTCGAAAGATTGGCGTTCTTTGCGCTCATACCCAAATTTACGTGAACGTGACACTCATGCACTACAATGATAAATCCGTATTACAAAGCTGAAGGGGAGTTATCGATGGATCAGACGCAGATGAGCGACGACGCTCCCCTGCTCACGCACAGCACTCCCCAATCGGAGCAAACCACGCTCCTGGCTCAGCAAAAACCTCTCGTGACCATCGTGCACGCCTCCGTTGGCTCGGGCCACAAGGCCGCCGCAAATGCGATTGCGCAGGCATTCGACCTCATCCGCGGCACCAATGGCATCCCCGAGGATATTGAGATTGAAGTACTCGATATCCTTGATTTTGGACGTATTAAATTCGACGGCAATAAGACCGCGGCTTCTTTTACGGGAGCCACGCGCCCCATTTACGACCTGACCTGGCGATATACGCTTACGGGACATCTTCTCTGGGGTGGCGGAACGGCATGGTCGCGAATTATGTTCCCCGCCTTCAACGAATATATTCGTAGCCGCATGCCCATAGCCGTGGTTGCAACGCACATCACGGCAGCCAATGTTGCCGTGGGCGCCCGCGTAATTACGGGTATCGATTATCCGGTCATCTGCGTACCGACCGACTACGAAGTCGAGGGATGGTGGCCCCACAAGGACACCGATTTATTCTGTGTTGCCAACGAATTTATGGCCGAAACGCTGCGTCCGCGCAAGGTGCTCGAAACAAAGATTCGCATTACCGGCATTCCCATTCGCGCCGGATTCGACACGGATTACGATCGCGAGGAAGAGCTAGCTAAGTTCAACCTCCCCACCGACAAGACCGTCGTGCTGGTAATGGCCGGTGCCAGCTTGCCTCAACCGTACGTTCGCTTTCGCGCGGAGATGGACCGCACCCTCCCCTTCCTACGCAGCTTCGAAGACATGCACTTTGTCTTTTTGCCGGGCAAGGATAAGGAATACGCCACCCGCCTCAAGACACTCTTCGATGCCATGAAGCTCGAAAATGTCACGGTGCTGGACTATGTCGACGACATGGCGGCCCTCATGCACGGCTGCGACCTGGCAATTCTCAAATCGGGCGGACTCACCGTCACCGAGTGCCTATGCGCACATCTGCCGATGATCCTGCTGGGCAAGTCCTATGGCCAGGAAAAGGCCAACACCACCATGCTCACCGGCATGGGTGCCAGCATGCATGTCACCACCGCACGAGAGCTCATCGTTACCCTACGTCACTTGCACGACCATCCCGAATCACTCAAAGCCCTACTCATCAACGGCGAAGTACTACGCCGCCCCCACGCAGCCGAAGACATAGCCATCGCAACCATAGAGCTCGTAGGCAAACCCCAAAAGCGCAAACGAGCCTTCTGCCGCTTCTACTGGGGCGGAAAACCCGCGCATATCCGCTAGCTTCGGACTGTCCGCTTGCCTGTGGGGGCCTATATATCATCCCGTGCTCAAACATTCTCGCTACGCTGCGAAACTGCGCGCGGGACGATATATAGGCCCCCACAGGCAAGCTGGGTTTACGTACTAGCAGCTACACTAGATTCCCCTCCAGTAGAACCATCAAAGGCAAGACCGGAAAATCTAAATACTGTAAGCCAATGCGACAAAGGAATTGTTCCTTTGTCGCATTGGCTTACTAGAATGTAAATATTATTTCAAGCGAGTAGCCGCCCGCCTGCCTCTCACACATATCGTTCCACGCGCAGTTTCGCAGCGAGCGAAGCGAAGCGAGAATGTTTGAGCATGGAATGATATGTGTGAGAGGCGGGTGGGAGGGATATGAGCGCCCCTAAGCGACGCCGGAGGAGCCGAAGCCTCCTTTGCCTCGGTCGGTTTCGTCTAGTTCTTCTACTTCTACGAGGTTGACCGTGGGGACTTCTTGGATGACAAGCTGGGCGATGCGGTCGCCTTTGTTGATTTGGATGTTGTTCGTGGGGTCTAGGTTAATGAGGATGACTTTGAGCTCTCCTCGGTAGTGGGCGTCGATGAGGCCTGGAGTATTGACTATGGACAGGCCTTGCTTGATGGCCAGGCCGCTGCGGGGCTGGACGAAGCCGGCGTAGCCATCGGGCAGGGCGATGGCCAGCCCCGTAGAGACCAGACGGCGTTCGAAGGGCTTCAGGACGCAGTCCTCGTTGGAGCGCAAATCCAAGCCGGCATCAGTGGGATGGGCGTATTTGGGAAGCTCAACGGTGGGATCGAGACGCTTTATGTTGACGGTAATGTTGGACATGGAATCACCTTAGCTTGTCGAGCTCTTGCAGAAACTCATCGACGTCTTTGAAATCGCGGTAGACCGAGGCAAAGCGGATGTACGCCACCTTGTCAATCTTGGCCAAGCGCTTGAGCACCATGTCACCCAACTCATGGGACGTGACGGCCGTCAGTGTGCGAGAGCGCAGCTCGACCTCGATGTCGTCGATAATCTCATTGAGCTTCTTAGTGTCGATATCGCGCTTGATGGTGGCGCGCATCAAGCCGACGAGCAGCTTATTGCGATCGAACCGCTGCTTGGTTCCGTCTGACTTAATGACCTCGATTGGGTCTTCGCATCGCTCGAACGTTGTAAAGCGATAGTTACACGAGCAACATTCGCGACGGCGCTTAATGGTGTTATTTGACTCCTGCATGCGAGAATCAACGACGCGGGTATGTGCCTTGCCGCATTTGGGACAGCGCATGGTACCTCCTCTTAAACGATAACAAGGGTACCATGCGCAGCGCGATAATGATTACGAACGAGCAGGAACCTTAAGATGCGCACCGGCGGCGAGCGAACCATGCTCCAGATGATTGACGCTACGGATCATGTCGGAAGTCTCTTGCGTGGAAAGGCCTTCGATTGGATATTCTTCGGCAATCGACCAAAGAGAATCGCCAGGCTGAACGCGAATGGTCTCGTAGGTAATGTTGGAAACGGACTCGGCATACGCGGCGTGACGAGTGCTAAAGACCGACATAGCGAGGACAAAGAAGAGCGTAAGCGCAACGGCGACGGCGACAATCGTCGGAACCTTCAGGGCAACGCGGGCCGGCGCGACTACAGCCTGCTGATTGCGCGCAGGCTTTACGGTCAAAGGCTGAAAGCCGGAGCGGCCACCCTGAACAACCGTAAAAGTGGGTTCTGCAGGCGTCTCGAGCTTAAGGGCGAGGTTTCCCTGGACCATATTCGTTACGTTCATCATGTTCTCCTCTCGCGTGTTTTGCTGAGAACAGTTTTATCAAGCCGCGCGGACAAAAATGTCTAGCGCGAGAACGAATGTTCGGTTATTATTATCTTCGAACAGTTGTTCCTGTCAAGCAAAATTCGAACATTTGTTTGACATGGGTAGAGAGGATGCCCTGATGGCTCGCAAAATTACCAAGCGTCAGCAGCAAATTTACGACTTCATCAAGGAATATCAGCAGGAGAAGGGTTATCCGCCCAGCGTGCGCGAGATGGCTTCTGCCGTGGGCCTTTCCTCCCCCAGCACCGTGCACGCCCATCTGTCCGCCCTTGAAGCGCGCGGGCTACTCAAGCGCGATGCCACCAAACCGCGCGCCCTGGAACTCTTTAACGAGGATGGTTCCTCTGTCTCAATTTCTAAATCTGACGAGCCCACCGCACCTCGCGGAACGGTCTCGCTGCCGCTCGTTGGTCGCGTCGCGGCTGGGATTCCCATTCTGGCCGAGCAGAATATCGAAGACACGTTTACTATCCCGACCGAAATCGCCACTGATCAGGGTTCCTTTATCCTTGAGGTGCATGGGAGCTCAATGATCAATGTCGGCATCTTCAATGGCGATTACATCATCGTCCGTGAACAAAAAAGTGCCATGAACGGCGAAATTGTCGTGGCCATGATTGATGGTTCGGCGACCGTCAAGACGTTCTACAAGGAGCAGGGACGTGTGCGCTTGCAGCCCGAGAACGACGCTATGGAGCCCATCTATGCGACGAACCCCGTTATTTTGGGTAAAGTTGTCGGTTTAATGCGCCGGTTCTCGTAATGCAAAAACGCATCACCATCTTTGATACCGTCCGCGGGTTTACGATGATTTCTATGGCAGGATTTCACGCTTGCTATGATCTCGCCTACCTGTACGGCTGGGATATGCCCTGGTTTACCCAGTCAGTCTTTCAAGACATCTGGCGCGCCAGCATCAGCTGGGTATTTTTGTTTATCGCGGGTTGGATGTGCACGCTCTCACGCAACAATGCCAAACGAGCGGCTAAGTACGCTGCCGCAGCTTTGGTCGTCTGGATCGCAACAACGCTCGTATCGGTCGACGATTCAGTGAACTTTGGCATCATTTATTGCATGGCGGTGTGCACCGCGGTGGTTGCGTTCACCCGTCCGTTACTCCAAAAATTACCGGGCTCATGGGGCATCGCAGCATGCCTTGTTCTTTTTGCCCTAACCTGGGGCATTCCAAAGGCGGTCTACCCACTCCCCTACCTGGCATGGCTTGGATTCCCAGGCCCGGGTTTTGTTTCGGGAGATTACTATCCGCTCATACCGTTTGTCTTTATGTACCTTACCGGCTTTTTTGCTGCCCAGGCAGCACAAGCATCAAATCTCGAAGCGCCAGCATGGGCATACGCCAATCCTATCCCGGCGCTCGCAGTCCTGGGTCGGCATGCCTTACCGTTCTACCTGCTCCATCAGCCAGTCATTCTAGGCGTGCTAGAAATCGTTTATTCCGTACGATAGCGCTCGAGCCGCGGTGCAATACGAGCCGGCAACTTCGCCACAATGCGAACGCCGTCCTCGAGATATTCCTCATGCAGAAGGGTTCCCTGCTCATGCACCAGCGTGATGAGAGCGCCCTCGCGATACGGGATATCAGCGGAGAGCAACACATCGGTGGCAGCTGCCTCGCGAGCAATCCGGTCGACGAGATCGTCGAGCCCCTCGCCCGTTTGGGCCGAGAACAGAACGGCCTCCGGATAGCGACGACGGAAACTCAATCGATCGACGCTATCGAGAAGATCGATTTTATTGAATACGGTCAGCGTTAAACGCTCTCCGGCGCCGATCTCATCAAGCACGCGGTCGACAGCCTCCAGCTGCCGCTCATAGTCCTCGTCAGACGCATCTACGACTTTGAGAATTAGATCGGCACCCAAAACCTCGGACAGCGTCGATTTAAAGGCATCGACCAGACCATGGGGCAGCTTTTGAATAAAGCCGACGGTATCGGTAATCGTCATGCCGCGACCGCCGGGCAGACGATACGAACGCGTCGTCGGGTCGAGCGTAGCAAACAGCTTGTCCTGCGAAAGTACCGTAGAGCCGGTCAGACGATTGAGTAACGTCGATTTACCGGCATTGGTATAACCGGCTAACGCGACGCGAAACGCCGGGGACTCAATGCGACTCTTGGATTGAACATCGCGACGCTGTTCAACCTGCTTGAGCTCACGACGAAGCGCAGCGATCTTATTACGAATGAGGCGACGGTCGACCTCGAGCTGACTTTCGCCCTGACCAAAACGTGAGCCGATGCCGCCGCGCGTCTGCTCCTTGGCAAGATGGCTCCACATACCGCGCAGGCGAGGCAACAAATATTGAAGCTGTGCCAGCTGTACCTGCAGGCGTCCCTCACGCGTCTGAGCATGCAGGCCAAAGATATCCAGGATCAGTGCAGTACGATCGATAATCTTTACCGGCTCGCCCACGGCTTTCTCCAAATAGGATTGCTGCGAGGGGGTCAGGTCGTCGTCAAAAATAACGACATCGGCATCCATGCGATGCACCAGGCCGCACAGCTCTTCAACCTTACCGGAACCGATAAACGATTTAGGATACGGCTTTACCAAACGCTGCGACAAGCGAGCCACGCACTGGGCACCAGCTGTGTGGGCAAGACGCTCCAGCTCATCAAGCGAGCGATCGAGCGGCCATGCATTGTCGCGCCACTCAACACCAACTAAAATGGCACGCTCGGGCTCGGGTGCCGTGGGAACAAGGGGGAAACGGGGCATTAGGCAGCCTCAATACGATGCAGGATATCCTCAACGACCTCATCGATCGTACATTCATCCATATCAAACCACACGATACGGTCATCGCGCTTAAACCACGAAAGCTGACGCTTGGCATAACGACGCGAACGCATCTTAATGAGTTCGCGAGCCTCATCCATGCTCATCACGCCATTGAAAGCATCGATGATCTCTTTATAGCCAATTGCCTGCATCGACGTCAGGGCATCTCCCAGCCCCTGGCCCATAAGACCGCGGACCTCATCGACAAGACCCTGCTCAAACATCAGATCGACGCGCTGGTTAATGCGCTCGTAGAGCACCTCGCGATTACGCGTCAGACCAAACCATAGGGCATGATAATGCTCGCGCGGAACACTAAACTGACTTTTTTGCTGTGCATAGGAGATACCATCATCATGCATCTCGAGCGCACGAATCACACGGCGCACGTTATGGGGATGAATAACAGCAGCCGATTCTGGATCGCGCTCGGCAAGCAGGGCATGCAGTTCTTCCTCGCCAATACGCTCGGCAAGCTCCTGATAGCCCGCACGGCGATCGTCCTCAAGTTCACCCGAGGGAAAGTCCATCTCATCAAGGGCAGCCTTGAGATACAGCCCCGTACCTCCGCAAAAAACCGGCAGGCAACCCGAACCAAGGAGACGTTCAACATGCGCGCGAGCGTCAGCCTGATAAAGCGCAGCAGAATATGCTACACCCGGCTCTACAATGTCGACGAGACGCAGCGGCGCCGTACACTCATCGGGCGCCATCTTTGCGGTACCGATGTCCATGCCGCGATAGATTTGCATCGCATCGCACGACAGCACTTCGGACGAAAGACGAGCTGCCAAACGGTCGGCAACATCACTCTTACCAACCGCCGTCGGACCGACGATCGCAACGGCGGAAAGACCTGCCCCGGGAGAAACCATTAGCGCGGCTCGCCCACAACGGAGCCGGATAAATACCAGGTCTTGGCAACGTCAACGTCAACATCAACGATCTTACCAACAAGCTGATCGATGCTGTAACCCTCGGGGATAGGCGCATGCACGGTCTGATTCTTGGGACTCTTGCCCAGCAGGACCGCGTCGTTCTTTTTACTCGTTCCCTCAATGAGCGCCGGAACCACAGTATGAAGCTCACCCTGGTTATACTCGTGTGCCGTGGTCTCGATAACCTTAACCAGACGGTTGAAACGCTCGAGAATAACCTCATGCGGCGTAGGATCGTCAATCTCGGCGGCCGGGGTGCCGGCGCGCTTGGAATAGATGAAGGTATAGGCCTGAGCATAGCGGACCGTCTCGGCAAGTGAGAGCGTCTGCTCAAAGTCTTCTTCAGTCTCACCCGGGAAGCCAACGATAATGTCGGTCGAGAGCGCGATATCGGGCATGCGGTTGCGAATGCGATCGACAAGGCCCAGATAGTCCTCGCGTGTATAACGGCGATTCATCTCTTTGAGGATCCGCGTCGAACCTGACTGGACGGCCAAGTGCAGCTGCGGCATAACGGCAGGCGTCTCGGCCATGGCGTCGATGGTCTCGGGCAACAGGTCCTTGGGATGCGAAGACGTAAAGAAGATGCGCTCCACGCCCGTATCGCCCACGGCACGCAGCAGATCGGCAAAACGCGGCTTGCCAAACAGATCGCGACCATATGAGTTAACGTTTTGGCCCAGCAGCGTAATCTCACGCACGCCCTGGCGCACCAAACCGGTCACCTCGTCGACAATCTCCTCGAAGGGGCGACTCTTTTCGCGACCGCGCACGTACGGCACGATGCAATAGGTGCAGAAATTATTGCAGCCCGTCATGATGGGCACCCAGGCGTGATACTGAGTCTCGCGATGCCACGGCATGCTCATGGCATCCGTATCCTCATGCTCATTGGTGCGGATATGACGCTTACCATCAAGGAACGCCTCGGCAATGAGCTCGGCCACATGTGCAATGGAATGCGTGCCAAAGATGACATTGACGTTATCGACGTTGGTGAGCAGGCCCTCGCCATCGCGCTGCGCGATGCAACCGCCAACGGCAACCACGCGCTTGCCCGAAGGCGAAGGCGGCAGGCTTTTGCAGGAATTGCACTGACCGTACAGGCGAGTATCGGCGGCCTCGCGCACGCAGCACGTCATGAAGACAACGATATCGGCATGCGCGGGATCGAGCGCCATGAGGCAGCCATACGAATCAAGCAGACCGCTCACACGCTCGGAGTCGTGCTGATTCATCTGGCAGCCAAAGGTGCGGATAAAGTAGGTTTTACCGGCAAGAATATCGCGTACGGAACGCTGGTCCATGTGCATAAGTCCTAACGATGGGGAGCGAAACAAGGCAAGCAGAAGCTATGCCACAGGCTTAACATCATCCATGACGACGTTATCCATAGCAGCTCGATTGATCTGGTGAACGTAGATAGAAAGGCGGATGGCCGTGCGCGACTCCCCGTTAATGAGGATGTCGGAGAACACGGGCGCGCAGGAAATATCAAAACCGGTTGGAATCAAAAAACCGCGCGCGATAGCAACGGCCTTAATGGCCTGGTTGACGGCACCGGCGCCGACACACTGGATGTTGACGGGCACACCATCCTTGACCATGCCGGCGATGGCGCCGGCAACGGACGCGGGCGATGATTTGCTTGATACCTTCAGGCAATCCATGAAGAAACTCCTGCATTTAAAAGTACGTTTTAACTGCAATAACTGTATCGTACCGAGTGGACTCGGTAAAGGCACTATTCCTCTTTGGCAAGATCAAAGGTCACGGTGATTCGATCACGCGAAACACGGATCTTTGGGTCGCCGCAAAGGTTGAGATAGTACCGGGCGGCAAGGTCATTAAAGTCGCGTTCCACAGCGCGCGAAAACTGTGCCATGTCATCCTTGGCAATACGTAGCCCGCGACGATCCTTCGCGAGATCGACAGGAGCCGGCGCATGCGAGGACGAATCACGCTCGCGCAGCAGACGCGCGGTCACACCGCGAACGGGCTTAATCTGCCCTGCCAAAATGCGATGGGCCGTGCGCTCGGACATCTCAAGACCCAAACCCGAACAAATACGGATAAAGTCCTCGGCATCAGAAGCAAGGCCTAAACGATCGACAACCGGAAGCTCACTCTCGTCATCAATGAACAGGAGACGAGACGTATCGAGCCGACTTGACGCTTGAGCATAAAGGGTCGCGGCAATCTCAGACGGAGAACCAAGATAGACATCGCAACCACGCAACTCCTCGAGCGCAAACTCACAAGCAGCGCGAATAATATTATGTGGGCCGCGAGCGCAGACATAACGTCCGTCCTCATCCTTGACGGCCTGGGGCCAGCTGGACTGATCGGCACGCTCACTGAGGCGGTCGGCCGCAACGCTAACCTTAAAGGCTGAACCAAGATCGACGCCGGACGTGACCACACGGGCCTCGTCGGTGTTCTGCTTGATCGAAAACAATGCCATGCCACGACCGTGAACGCCCCAACGGTCCATCTTCATGCTCTCGAGCTTGGAGGTAACGCGAGCATCGAAGATTCGCTCTTGCATATCCCGCGGAACACCCGAACCGTTATCCAGAAAGACAAGCGTGCGGACGCCATCTTCCTTGGTCGTGGCGAGATAGACCTTGTCGGCGCCGGCATCGCGAGCATTACGGAGCATTTCGATGACGATATCCTCGACATGCTGAATGTCGTGCTTTGCCTGGCGCCGCTCGGCCTCCGAAACGCGGAGGCGGACATACCCCTCGCCAAGGTTCTCCTCGACGCGAAGGTTGCCCTCCCCCGACATCGACGCGATAAATGAGATGAGCTCGTTCGCGTCGCTCATGTTATTTAGCGATATCGACAGCGCGGCTCTCGCGAATCACGACGACGCGCACCTGACCGGGATACTCCATCTCTTCCTCGATCTGATGAGCGATATCGTGAGCCAGGACCGTGGACTGGGCATCGGAGATCTTGTCCGGCTGAACCATGACGTGGACCTCGCGACCAGCCTGCATGGCATAGGTACGCTCGACGCCGTCATGGGAGTTGGCAATCTCCTCGAGCTTCTCAAGACGCTTGATGTAGTTCTCGGCAGACTCGCGACGGGCACCGGGGCGAGAAGCAGAGACAGCATCGGCGGCCTGTACCAGGACATCGAGCACCGTGTTGGGGTCGACATCGGCATGGTGAGCCTCGATAGCGTGGACGATAACGGGCTTCTCGCCATAACGGCGGGCAAGCTCGGCGCCGATGACGGCATGCGGGCCCTCGACGTCGTGGTCGATTGCCTTGCCCAGGTCGTGCAGCAGGCCGGCGCGCTTGGCGGTCACAACATCCAGACCAAGCTCAGAAGCCATCACGCCGCACAGATCAGAGACCTCGAGGGAGTGCTGAAGCACGTTCTGACCAAACGAGGTACGGTAGCGCAGGGCACCAAGGGTCTTGACGATCTCGGGGTGCAGGTCATGGATGCCGGTATCGAAGGCGGCCTGCTCGCCAGCCTCGCGCACGCGCTGCTGAACCAGGTCGGCCGCCTTGTGATACATCTCCTCAATGCGGGCAGGGTGAATGCGGCCGTCGGCGATGAGGTTCTCGAGTGCGACACGGGCGGTCTCACGACGGACCGGGTCGAAGCTCGAAAGAACGACGGTCTCGGGCGTGTCGTCAATCACGAGGTTGACGCCGGAAACCTGCTCGAAGGTCCGGATGTTGCGACCCTCGCGACCGATGATACGGCCCTTAAGGTCATCAGAGGGAATGTGCACGGAGGTAACGGTGACCTCGGCAGTGTGATCGGCAGCGCAGCGCTGAATCGCCAGGGACAAAATCTCCTGGGCGGTCTTGTGGCACTCGGCGCGAACCTGCTGCTCGGACTCGCGAATGATCGTGGCGGCCTCGTGGGTGACCTCACCGCGAACCTTATCGAGGAGCTCCTTGTGGGCGTCCTCGCGGGTAAGGTCGGCGATACGCTCGAGCTCGGAGGTCTGCTTTGCGCAGAGCTCCTCGAGCTCACGAGAACGCTTCTCGACCTGACCGGCCTGGCTGGACAGCTGATGCTCGCGCTTGTCGAGAGCGTCGTTGCGGCGATCGAGGGATTCCTCGCGCTGCATCACGCGGTTCTCGAGCGTACGAATCTCGTTCTTACGCTGCTTGTCCTCGGCCTCGGCGGCCTGCTTATTCTTGATGATCTCCTCTTTAGCCTCGAGCAGAGCCTCTTTTTTGAGGGTCTCGGCCTGACGCTTTGCATCACCGATCAGGGACTCAGCCTGTGCGTGTGCCGACTGGATCTTTTCGTCGGCCTCGTGAAGACTACCCTGCTTGGCGGTGCGCATGTAGGCAATGGCGGCGATGGCACCCAAAACGATGCCAACGAGCGCTGCGATGATAGGCATGCTCACTCCTTTTTATGGATTCGTTACACAACAAAGCGAACCGTCCTTACGAACGGCTCGCGACATTTGAGTAATATGGGCGCAGCTTATGCGGGTCGGATACAGATAAACATATAAACAAACTCATCACAGATGAGCACATATCACAAAGCAAATGACAGTGTTTATCGTACGTTGAACCACAACAACTGTCAAATAAATGGCCCCAGCACGGCGGCTAAAACACGGTGAACGGCAGGGCCGCAAAACGCATACGCCTAAAGCGCACATTCCTCGCATTCGGCATCGAGGCGTGCCTTAACGGCATCGGCGGCGATGTGATACGAAAAGCCCTTGCCCATCAAAAACCGAACCATTTTTTCGAATCCGCGCGTCTCTGGAACACGCCGCTTAGCGAGCAGGGCTGACGCACGCGCCAAATCGTCTTCGACGGCAAAATATTCCTCGGGATAACCGGGAATGTCATCGAGCACGACATGACGCCGCTTGAGCTCGGTCTCAATTTTGCGCTGTCCCCAACCGCGCCGTTTGCGTTCTTCGATAAAGTACGAGCAAAAGCGGTTCTCGTCTAAAAAGCGATACTCGGTGGCGCGCTCGACGGCGAAATCGATCGCGGACTGGTGAAAGCCGTAGCGAGCCAGCTTGTCACGGACCTCACCCGTCGCATGGTCGCGGCGCGATAACATCTCGGTCAACATGGTAAGCGCACATTTACGCTCGATGAGCTGCACCGCATCACGAAAGTTATCCCAATCACAGGGAAGATCGGGGCGGTTTTTGACATACAGCCGCGCGACCCGCACGGGGATCCAAATGGACCGCTCAAAACCGCCCTCAAGCTCACAATCGATATGTGCGCAAGGCTTTTTGGACGCATAGCCGCTCGAGAACGAGGAGGCCGCCTTCTTATCGGGAAAGACGACCGTGGCCTCGGTCACCGTATACGACATGAGCGTAACCGCTACTCGTCGTCATCATCGAGCATGGCGGAACCATCGATGGCGTAAAGCTCGTCAAACTCCTCAGGCGCAGGCTGATCGGTCAGCTCGACCTCGGACGGAGCATCGTCATCAAACTCAAGCCCGCAGGCAAGGCGGACCTTATGCTCAATCTCATCGGCGCAATCGGGGTGTTCGCGCAGGAACGCCTTGGCGGCCTCGCGACCGTTGCCGAGCTTGTCCTCGCCATAGGCAAACCAGGAGCCCATCTTCTTGCAGATGCCGCACTCGACAGCCATGTCCAGAATCGAGCCCTCCTTAGAGATGCCAGTACCGTACATGATGTCGAACTCAGCAGAACGGAACGGAGCTGCCACCTTGTTCTTAACGACCTTGGCGCGCACGCGGTTACCGATAACCTCGTCCTTAAGCTTAATGCTGTCGATACGGCGAATGTCGATACGCACCGAAGAGAAGAACTTAAGGGCGCGGCCGCCCGTCGTAGTCTCGGGGTTGCCGAACATGACGCCGATCTTCTCACGCAGCTGGTTAATGAAGATGCACGTCGTGTTGGACTTGGACAGCGAGCCGGCGAGCTTGCGGAGCGCCTGGCTCATCAGGCGAGCCTGAAGACCGACCGTAGTGTCGCCGATTTCTCCCTCGATCTCGGCACGCGGGGTCAGCGCGGCGACGGAGTCGACAACGATGGCATCGATGGCACCAGAACGCACAAGCATGTCAACAATCTCGAGCGCCTGCTCACCCGTATCGGGCTGGGAAATGAGCACCTCGTCGATATCCACGCCGATGCGCGCGGCATACGTGGGATCGAGCGCGTGCTCGGCATCGATAAATGCCACAACGCCACCCATTGCCTGGGCCTCGGCCAAGATCTCAAGCGAAAGCGTCGTCTTACCGGAGGACTCGGGACCGTAAATCTCGACGATACGGCCGCGCGGCACACCGCCGATACCCAGAGCGGCATCGAGTGCCAGAGCGCCCGTGGGGATGGCCTCGACCTCAAGCTCGGGGCCGCCGTCACCATACCTCATGATGGAGCCTTGACCGAACTTCTTCTCGATCTCGGCCTTGGTGGTGGCGATCATCTCTTCGCGCTCTTTACCCGTCGTGGGTGCATGAACGGTACGTACGGGACCTGAATTCTTGGCCATGAATAGCCCTCCTCTTAACAACCTGCATCGATAATAAACGAACGGCTGTTCGTGGTCAACCGTTCAGGCCAATCATATGCAGGCAGTCTTTCCAAAACCCAACCAAATGCCGACCAAATACTGACCAAATGCTTGACCACATAGGGCCAAATATAAGCAAGGAAGGCGAAAATAAACCTATGACCAGCAAAAACGCTGAATTTGTCAGAGGTCCCTATCTCCACAATTAAGGGGCCCTAAGGCCCCTTAAAACACGTCTATTCCATAGAGTTGAGCACAAGGGCAATGCGTCCCAATGCCTCCGCGACCGCATGGGCGCGAACACACGAACGGTCGCCCTCATAGTGGCAGCGCACAGAGTCCACGACCGGCACTTCCCCATCAGCCGCGCGATACGCCCAGCCAATATAGAAAGTGCCAGCCGGATCGTCCTCGGTGCCGCCGCCGGGGCCGGCATAACCCGTTGCGCTCACTGCAATATCGCTCTGGTACAGCTCCAGCGAACCCGCCGCCATCTCGCGCGCGGTCTGATGCGACACCGCGGTATAGTGGTCGAGCGTCTCCTGCTCAACACCCAAAACGCGATGCTTTATCTCATCGCAGTAGGTCACCGCACCGCCACGCAGCACCGCCGAGGCGCCCGGGATATCGGCGATCGTCGAGGCGATCATACCTGCTGTCAGCGACTCAGCCGTCGAAACCGTCACGCCCCGAGCGCTCGCGCGCTCGACAATATCGCGCGCCAGCTCCTCGTTATGTGCGGAAATCTGCTCAAAAGAGTCCGTCATACCCACCAGGACCTAGACCGAAAAGACGATCTTGCGGCAGTTCCAGAAGTACTGGGCGCCCGAGATAACGGTCAAGACAACGGCAACGGCGTACAGGAAGCGCGACACCGAGTAGATGCCGAGCGTCAGCGCCACCGGGCCAAGGTGCAAGCCGGCCATAGCAAAAACGCACAGGTAACCGCAGATGGAAACCATCGTGGTCGCCGTCTTGTACTTGCCAAGCTTATCGGCGGCAACGACCACGCCGGCGGCACTCGCGACCATACGCAGGGCGCTTACCAGCAGCTCGCGGAACAGGATGATGAACACTGACCACACGGTTACGGCGCCAAAGTCCAAGAACAGCAGCAAGGCCGAGAATACGAGTAGCTTGTCGGCGATGGGGTCCAAGAACTTGCCGAAGTCGGTGATCTCGTTGCGCGAGCGCGCCAGGTAGCCGTCAACCTTATCGGTGCACGACAGGATGACGTACAGGATGAAGGCTGCGGCGGCGAGCGGGCCGTCGAAGGTGCTCCAATCCGTACCGGCAACGCTCGTGTGAGACAGCGCCGACACGATCATGAACACCGGGATAAAGACGATACGCACGCACGTCACGATGTTGGCGGGCGTCCAGACACTCGTCAGTTCCTTATTGCTCTCGTTTGCCACGATGCTCTCCTACTCCACAACATGGCCGATAAGCTCATAGCAGAAGCTATCGGTAAACTCGACCGTCAGAATATCGCCCACGGACGCCTCGCTGGCGTCCAAGTGCACCGCGCCATCGGAATCGGGCGCCTGGAACCAAGCATGGCCGATCAGCTCGGCGCCGTCCTCAGTCTCTTCGATACCGTCGACGATCACCTGGGCGCGTTCGCCCACATGTGCGGCAGTTGCAGCAAAACCGAGCGACTCGGCCAAGTCCATGGCCTCCTGGGCGCGCTCGAGCTTGACCTCTTCGTCGACCTGACCCTCCATCTTGGCGGCCAGGCTGCCCTCCTCCTGCGAGTAGGCAAAGACACTCGTGTAGTCAAAGCCGACGGTGTCCATAAAGTCGATAAGGTCGCGGAACTCGTCGTCGGTCTCGGTCGGGAAACCGACCATGGCCGTGGAACGGATCACGATGCCGGGGATACGCTCACGAAGGTCGCGGAACAGATCCTCGAGCTCCTGGCGCGAACCGGAGCGACGCATGGCCTTAAGGATGCGAGCATCGCAGTGCTGCACGGGGATATCGATATAGGGCAGCACCTCGGGCGTATCACGAATGGTCTCAATGAGCTCGTCAGTCATGCCCTCGGGCTGCAAGTAGAGCACACGGACCCAGACGTTGTGCGGGCGCACGGCCTCGGCGACGGCACGCAGCAGCTGCGCCAGATTGCGCGGCGAGCCCACGGCGACATCCTCGTCGGCAAAGTCGGTGCCCCAAATACCAGTATCCTGGCCGATCAGCACGATCTCGCGCACGCCGCCGGCAACCAGGTCGCGCACCTCGGAGATAATGCTCTCGGCATTGCGCGAATGATAGCGGCCGCGAATATAGGGGATCATGCAGAAGCTGCAGAAGCGGTTGCAGCCATCGGAAATCTTGACGTAGGCGACAGCACCCTCGACAGTGCGCTTGACTTGCGGAATATAGGCAGCGATCTCACGCTCGACACCCAGCACGCCATCGATGACCGCCACGATGCCGTCCTCCTCGTCGGCCTTCACAAAGGCAGCGACCTCGGGTAGCTCGTCAGGCAGGTCGTCGCCATAGCGCGACGGCACACAGCCGCACATGACGATGGGGCAAGAACGAACGCCGTCCTGGACCTCGTTGGCGAGCTCGAACGTGGTCTCGATGCTCTCGGACGTTGCGGAGGCAAGGAACGAGCATGTATTGACGATGGCGATATCGGCATCCTGCGGGTCGAATGCCTCCTCGTAGCCTGCGGCGGTCAAAAGAGAACGCATGCGGTCGGTGTCGACCTCGTTCTTAGCGCACCCGAGGGTGATGTAGAGCACGGAGCCCAACGGAGTATCCATGTTGGAGAGTAATCCTTTCGAATGATATTAGCGGTAGTTGGTGAACTGCAGCGGCTGGCCGTAGTCCTGGTCGCGCAAGAACTTGATCACGGTCTGCAACGCGTCCTTCGAAGCAGAGGAAACACGCAGCTTGTCAGCCTCGATGGTCACCTTGACCTTGAGCTTTTTGTCCTTGATGTCCTTGTTGATCTTCTTGGCGGTCGCCTGGTCGATACCCTCGACGATATGGCCGAGCACGCGCACGGTGCCGCCCGATGCCGCCTGCGGAGCATCCCACGAGACAGCCTTGAGGTCGATGCCGCGCTTGATGAGCTTGGAGCTCAGCACGTCGACAATCTGCTTGGAGACAAAGTCGGCCGGGGCGTTGATCGTAAAGAGCTTGTCGCCCTTCGAAAGCTCGATCGTAGCGCCGGAATCCTTAAGGTCATAGCGCTGAGAAATCTCGCGCGTGGTCTGCTGAAAGGCGTTGTCGACCTCTTGCATATTGACCTCGGACACGACGTCGAAGCTGGAATCTTTAGCCATGATGTTTCCTTTCGCGTACGAGCGGCTTAGTAGCTATCGTACGAATAGTCGGTAGAATCGGTGGGCGTCTGACCGTCAGTTGCGGTATCGGCGCCATCCGTGGACTGGGCATCGGTACCGTCGGTGGTATCGGTACCATCGGTGGTGTCGGTACCATCAGAACTTTCACCATTCTCGGAATCAGTCGTCTCCTTCTTGGGAACGGTGATCGTCACACGCGCCACGCCGGAGGTCTTGGTATCGTAACGGACCTTTTCACCGTTCTTGGTAACAGTGACATCGGAAGGCTTGGACGTGGTGATCTCGATCGAGGACTCGGGCGTGTACTCCTGCTCAAAGGGACCAGTCGCCTGGGCGCCATAGACCGACTTGCCGTCGACCTTGACCTCAATCCACGCGGTCTTTCCCTTGGCAACGGAGACCTTGACCTTCGTTACCTCGTTCTCTTCCTTTTTAGCCGTCGTCTTGGTGGCGTCCGAATCGGTCGACTCATCCGTCGCCTCATCGGCGTCTTCGTCCTCGTCGACAGCTTCGGTCTTCTTGGAAGACTTCTTAGTCGTCGTCTTGGTGGCAGCGGGCGTCTCGGGCGTGGTCTCGGGCGCCGAAGATGCGCAGCCGCGCAGAAGCACCACGATGAGCACAATCAACAGCAGCGCAACGGCACCGATGCCGGCGTAGACGATACGCGGATCGAGCCCGTTGTTTTGAGGAGTACGTGATCCGCCGCGTCCACGATTGGAACTGCTGCGGCCGCCTCCCTGAGGCATACGACCACGATTGCTATCGGAACGGCCGCGATAGCCACCCTGGCCCTGAAGGCTGCGCTGACCCGAGCGGGGCGCAAGTTCACCGCGGCCTTGATAGCCACGCTGGCCCGAACGCGGAGCCGAAGAGCGCTGGCCATACGGCTGTGATTGAGAGCGAAGACGCGGCGTCACCTGCGTGGTATCGGCATCCGCATAGCCACCGCGAGAGCGTCCCGTAGAGGCACCACGGTAACCGCGATCGGAATAGCCGCCGTCGCCGTAGCCGGCACGAGGGTCACGCGCCACGCCGCGGGCAGCGGGAAGTGCACGGTCCTCGGGCATCGGCGTACTGCGGAACCGGTCACGCTGTGAGCGAATCTCCTCGCCCGAACCCGTCTCGGTAATATAACCGGCCTGCTGAGGACGCTGTCCATAGCGGGTCGAACGACCGCCCTGAACCATCAGGAAGCGCCCGTTATCGACCGAGGAACGCGAATTGACGTAGCCGGCGGCGTCCTGAAAACGACCGCCCTGCTGCGACGTCTCACGTTCGTATGCCATCAGATCGTCAAAGTAGGCATTGACGACCTCGCGCGGATTGAGGCCCAAAAAGCGAGCATAGCTCGAAATCATGCCCTGCGCATAGCCGCGCGGCGGCATCGAAGCAAAGTTACCGGTCTCGAAAAACTCGATGATCTGCGGCCTGATTTTGATGGTGTTGGCGACTTGCTGAATGGAAAGGCCCATTCGGCGACGCTGCTCAAGCAGCATGTCACCAAAGCGTGCAGCCATCAGAATCCTCCAAACTCACGATCTTCACGTGCCATCTCGGCGTCGACAGACTCCAGCGCGGCAAGCCCCTCCTCGTCCAACAGGACCTCGCGCGGCTTGGAACCGTCGGGCGGGCCGACGACACCCTTTTCTTCCAGCATATCCATAATACGCCCGGCACGCGCATAGCCAACCTTCAGACGACGTTGCAGGCCAGATGTGGAGCCAAGCTGCGATTCCACCACAATATGGGCGGCTTCCCAAATGAGCGGATCATCGTCTTGCGGCTCGGCGACTCCGGTACGAACAATGCCGCCGCCACCCGCCATGGACATGGAAGCGGGCGCCACGGCAGACAGAATCTCCTCGTGGTAGTCGGGCTCGCTCTGCGACTTGACGAACTCGACGATCTCGTTGATTTCATCATCCGAGACAAAGCAGCCCTGGATACGGCGGGGCTTGCCCCAGTCGACCTTAGAGAACAGCATGTCGCCCAAACCGGTGAGCTTTTCGGCACCCATCTGGTCGATGATGACGCGCGAGTCGATGCCCGTGGCGACGTTAAAGGCGATGCGGTTGGTGATGTTGGCCTTGATGAGGCCCGTCACCACGTTGGAGCTGGGGCGCTGCGTGGCCACGATAAGATGAATACCGGCGGCACGGCCCAGCTGTGCAATACGCACGATCGAGGCCTCGACATCCTTACCGGCGACCATCATCAGGTCCGAGAGCTCGTCGATGATAATGACCAGATAGGGCATCTTTTGCGGCGGGTTATCGTAATGCTCAAACTCGCCGGCGGCCTGCTTTTCGTTGTAGGTCGAGATCTTACGCACGTTGAGACGCTCGAAGACCTTCAGTCGACGCTCCATCTCGGACACGGCCCATTGCAGAGCGCTCGCGGCCTGCTTGGGCTCGGTCACTACAGGCACGTAAAGATGCGGCAGACCGTTATAGCCCGCAAGCTCGACGCGCTTGGGGTCGACCATGATCAGGCGAACGTCCTCGGGAAGGGCGCGCATGAGCAAGGTCGTGATGATGGAGTTGATCATGACCGACTTACCTGAACCCGTGGTACCGGCGATCAGCAGGTGGGGCATCTTGGCAAGGTCGGCGACGACCGGCGTACCCTCGGCATCTCGACCGATGGCAAGCTCGAGCGGACCGCCCTTCACATAGGGAAGCACGTCGCCCAGGTTGACGTTCTGGCGCTTGCGATTGGGGATCTCGATACCCACGAGCGAGGTGCCGGGGATCGGGGCAAAGATACGCACCGACTGGGCAGCGAGCGATAGCGCGATATCGTCCTCGAGGCTCGAAATCTTGCTCACGCGCTCGCCCTCGCCAGGTTGCAGCTTAAAGGTCGTCACCGTGGGGCCGGCGATCCAGCCGACCACGCGGGCACTACGACCAAACTCCAACAACGTGGACTGAAGCGACTCGGCAGTCTGTTCCAGCTCCTTGTCAGAAGACGCGGAGGACGCCGACTGCGGGTTGGCATGCAGGATTTCGAGCGGCGGAAGCTTGAGGCCGTCCTCTTCTTCGCCTTCATTATCTGCGGTGCCGCCGTCCGCTCCCCCATCGCTAGCCGCAGCCGATTCAAAAGCGCTCGAGACAGGCGCATCGGCAACCTTGGGATGCTTCAAGAAGTCGGGAATCTGAGGTGCCGCCGAGACAGGATTCACGGCAAACGGCGGCTCGGACTCGTCGATCTTATCGGGGTCGTCTTCCATCGAAAGCTGACCGGTTACCTGGTCGCGCTTTGCATGGCGACGCGGCAGCAAAGTTGTCTTTGCGGTCTCAATCGGAGCCTCGTCGTCCTCGTCATCGCCCTCGGTGAGCTCAATCTCGCTCTCGGACCAAGACGGGTCGGGCTCACTCGTATTGAGTTTGGGCGCAGCCTTGCCCTTCTTGGCATGGCGGCGCGGCAACAGCGTCGTCTTAGCGCGCTCAGCTTCCACGGCATCGGACACGTCGACAAACGGATCATCGTCCTCGTCGTCATCGTCCAAAACCGGGTCCACATCGTTGCCCATGACCGTGGTCACGGCAGCATCGGAGCCCTTTTGACGAAGAATGCTCAGGTGCGGACGAGCAACGCCGGGCACCGACAGGGCTTCGTCGTCGCCCCACGGGCTGGCGTTGACATCGGCACGACGGCGCTCGGCAAAATCGGCCGCACGGTCGCGAGCAGAGCGCAAAACGCCACCCACCGAAAAGCCGATAATGACCAGGCCCACGACGACAAGGCCCAACAGAACTACCATCGCGATAGGCTTACCCAGGGCATTCTGCAGCGCACTCGCAATAAACGCACCAATGTAGCCACCCGAGGCGGACAGATTTTGCGGCGTGAACATAAGGTCGCACGAGTCGCTCGTACCCGGCACCATCAGCGAAAGAATGGAGACGACGGCAATAAAGACCACGGCGCCGCCCGCAACAGAGCGCACGTTGAGCGGCGAGTCCTCACCTAAAAAGAGCGTGGCGGCAAACAGCAAAATGACGATCGGCAACACGTAGGCGCCCAGACCAAAGCCCAGGTGGTAGAAACCGGCAACCGCAGCCGTCACGGGCGCTGTTGCCGGAGAAATCACGGCAATGAAGGACGCAATCGCCAAAACGGCGATGACCACGCCGGCGATATCGCGGTTGGCCGAGGGCTCGACCAAGGGCTCAAAATCGTCGAAGTCCGCCTCGTGGCCCTTATTGGCACGCAGATGGGAACCGGCACCCTTAGCAGATGCCGGTTGGTTATTGGCCTTATTGCCTTTGGCGTTTTGTGCAGATCCGCGCGCCAAACTAAACCTCCATGACGACCGGGATGATCATCGGGCGGGTGCGCGTACGGCTCCAGATAAAGTTGGAGAGCGAATCGCGCACGGCCTTGCGAATGGCATCGGAACCGCTGCTCGTAAAGCTGAACTTGCCCTTCTCGATCGACTTCATAATGGATGCGGAGGCATCCTCGGAGAACTGGTCGTCGATGGCAAACGAGACACCGCGGCCCGAGAACTCGATGGCCTCGATCTTCTTGTGCTTGAGCGAGACGATGGCAACGGCCGTGACCATACCGTCGTTGGCGAGCTTCTGGCGATCGCGCAGGACAATGGGGTCGGTATCGCCGATACGCAGGCCGTCGACGTAGACGACGCCGGACTCGACGGGCGTACCGCGCTTGACGATACCGCCGCGCATCTCGAGCGTGTCGCCGTTATCGAGGATAAAGATATGATCGTCCTTGAGACCCATCTTGCGGGCGAGCTGGGCATGGGCGCGCAGGTGCACGGCCTCGCCGTGAACCGGCATAAAGTACGTGGGCTTGGCCATGGCCATCAGGAGCTTGAGCTCCTCCTGGCTGCCGTGGCCCGAGACGTGGACGAGAGCGCGGTTCTTATCCCACACGTCGCAGCCGAGCTTGGCCAGGCTGTTGACGACCTGCTGGACGGCTTTCTCATTGCCGGGAACAGGAGTTGCCGAGAGGATAACGGTATCGCCCTCGTGGATGGAGAGCGTCTTGTGCTCTCCGTTGGCCATGCGGGACAGGGCCGACAGCGGCTCGCCCTGCGAACCGGTGCACATGACGACAATCTTGTCGTCAGGCAGGTTATCAATGTCAAAGGCATCGATGATATCGGCGTCGTCGATGTTGAGGTAGCCAAGCTCGCGCGCCACGCGGGTGTTAGTGAGCATGGAGCGACCGGTCACAACGACCTTACGGCCGCACTTGCGGGCGGCATCGCAGATCTGCTGCAAACGATGGATGTGGCTCGAGAACGATGCGACGAACACGCGACCCGGGGCGTTCTTGATGGCGTGCAGCAGGTTGGGACCAACCTCGGCCTCAGACTTGGTAAAGCCGGGAACCGTGGCGTTGGTGGAGTCAGAAAGCAGCAGGTCGATGCCCTGCTTGGCAAAGCGGCTGATAGCGGCATAGTCGGGCGTGACGCCGTCGATGGGCGTCTGGTCGAGCTTAAAGTCGCCGGTGTGCATAACGGTGCCCTGATTGGTGCGGATGAACACGCCCAGAGCGCCGGGGATAGAGTGCGTCATCGAGAAGAAGTCGAGCGAAATGCCACCAAGGTTGACATGGCTGCCGCCCTTGACCTCGCGGAACTTGGGTGCGCGGATGCGGAACTCGGAAAGCTTGCCCTCTATGAAACCGAGCGTCAGCTTACTCGAGAAGATGGGCACCTTGTTGTTGAGGTCCTGCAGCAGGTACGGAAGCGAACCGGTGTGGTCCTCGTGGCCGTGGGTGACGACGATACCGCGGAGCTTCTCCTCGTTTTCAAGAACGTAGGTGTAGTCAGGAAGCACCAGGTCGATACCGGGCTGGGAGTCGTCGGGGAACATGAGGCCAGCGTCGACGAGCACCATGTCGTCGCCGCACTCGAAGACCGTCATGTTCTTGCCGATGCCGTCAAGGCCACCGAGCGGGATGATCTTCAAGGGAGATGATTTTTTAGCTGCCATAGGTTAGTGTGGTTTCCTTTCTTCGAAACGGGTCTGGAACAACCGACGGGGCGCTTCTGGCAAACCGACCGCCGGGAACGTACAAACATGCATCACAGAGTCGATGCAATAACCACAGTATGATACCCATTTGAACCAATACAGGCCACCCATGCATTAAAGCCCCATCTGAACTGGTCTATCCCGCTGGTTTCCCGTGGGG
The DNA here is from genome assembly GCA_902491935.1 of uncultured Collinsella sp. Taxonomy (GTDB): domain Bacteria; phylum Actinomycetota; class Coriobacteriia; order Coriobacteriales; family Coriobacteriaceae; genus Collinsella. The sequence goes on along the minus strand of CABUJN010000022.1, from coordinate 1,072 downwards.
CGGGCACTGATGAAGTTTCCTGCTCTACAGTCCTGCTCACGACGGAGGCCACATTAAGTGGCCTCCTGTTCGTGCGGAACTCGCGATAAACTTCATCAGCGCCCGCCCCACGGGAAACCGGCCAATAAGGGATAGGTTTGTTTTAGTAGGTTTTATCTGCGGGAATGCCGAGGCTATGATCCAATTGCCTCGTTGTAGGCATTCAGCTGGCCTTGCCAGAGCTTGCGATCGCTGTCGGTAATCTCTCGAATGATATGAGCTGGATTGCCGCCGATGATGACGTGGCTTGGAACGTCTTTAACAACAACTGAACCTGAGGCTATGACCACATCGTCTCCGATTGATACGCCCGGATTGATAATCACCCCGCCGCCCATCCAGACGTTGTTGCCGATTACGACAGGCTTAGCATACTCGAGGTCTAGATTGCGCACATCGGCGTCAATTGGATGCCCAGCAGTAAATATACTCACATGGGGTCCTAGAAAGACGTTGTCGCCAAAGGTCACGTAATTTTCGTCCAGAATCGTCAAACCGGTATTCGCATAGAAATGGTTACCAAACGAAACCCTGTCGCCGTGATCAAAATAAACGGGAGCCGTTAAGACCATATCGTCCGGAGCAACGCGAAAACACTTCTTTAGTTCCTCAAAGGCGCTCGAATCAGCCCAATACTCCGACTCATTAAACAACTTCTGAGCCGCATGCACCCTACTAAACGAATGGTCGTTAACCCGATAGGGGCTATAGAGCTCCCCGGCAATCATGCGGTCCCATTCAACCTTATTTGTCATGCCAACCCCCTAGGCTAAGCGTTAGATGCGAAAAAGTATATCAACTAAGAACAGAAGACCAGCAAGCTACCAACAGCGTTAACCAGCCCTTTTGCTTGCGCCCGGGAGGGACTCATATAAAGTTTATCGCGAGTTCCGCACGCAAAGGAAAGCACTTAATGTGCTTTCCGTCTTGCGCAGGACTGTAGAGCAGGAAACTTCATATGCGGCCCTCCCGGGCGCAAATCAGAACCACCCTTAAAAAGGGTGGTTTGCTCTTAGGGTATAACCCACGGGCC
>CABUJN010000021.1:0-34907 GCA_902491935.1 uncultured Collinsella sp. | reverse complement strand
CCATAAACACAGCAAGCCGGAGCAACAGGTCTCCGGCTTGCCTCCCATCATTTGGTACGTCGCTATTTTGTAGCTTTTGACGAGCCTCCGCTCGCCTTTTGGTATTCGTCCTTAAAGGCCTTGAACATGCCGCGCGTCTTGCCGAGCTGCTTGCCCAGTGCGCGACTGCCCTTGTCCACGGCAACCGATCCCTTGTCGTCGAGCACCTTGGCGCCCTTTTTGACCTTGTCGCCCACCACGACGCTGGCCTCGGCGGCCTTGGCAGCCGCACCGCCCGAATACCCGAGCGACTTGACCTCGTCCGAGACGACCATCGCGCCGTTCTCGTAGCCGCGCAGCATCGTCGGCGGCACCTGCGTGTCACCAACCAAAACACTCGAAGCAGCACCGGCGGTCACATAGAATGCCTGCACGATGCCCGAACGCGGCTTGAACTCCACATCCGAGCAATAGCCCACGACGTCGCCCGACTCCGTGCGCACGTCCATACCGACCCAGATGATGCAATCGTCCAAGTTGATGTCGAGGCGCTTGGCGGCGGCGGCATCGTACGTGTCCTTGACGTCATCGACCGCAATGGCGCCCTCGTAGACACCAATGGCGTCGAGCGCCACGAATCGGTCGGGACGCTCGATCATGCCCGCGATATCGGACTGGCGGACCATAAAGCCGACCACGCGCGTACCGCCCGGGGTAAAGACCGGAAAGTGAATCTTTCCGAGCTTTTTAGGGCTGCGCGGCGTGCCATCCTTTTTGGTGCGCTTGTCCTCGGTAGGCTTGCGATAGATCTTGGCGCCGACAAAATCCCCGGCGCGCATTATGCCTCGGTCGAGGGCTCCGCAGCCTCGGTATCAGCCTCGACGGCGTTCTCGACCACGACGTCGGCGGCAGGCGTCACGTTGCCGCCCGAAATGGCGTCGTTGAGCTGCTCGCGCAGCTGGTCCATGCGCTCGCGGGCCAGGTCGACCTTGGCGCGCAGGTCGTCGGTCTTGGCGTCAACCATCGGGCCAAAGTCATTCACCGCAGCACGGGCCTCCTCGGCGCTGTGCTCGTAGGTGTCGCGCATATTGTCCCAGGCGTCGTTAGCGATATCGGCAGCCATGGCGCGGGTCTCGGCACCCGAGCGCGGGGCCAGAGCAACGCCGACAATAGCGCCGGCAGCGGCGCCAAAAAGTGCGCCGGAGACAAAGCTGAAAGTCTTACCCATGATCATTCCTCTCCTGCGGGCACGTCGGTGCCCACCGTTTGAATGCTGTCCATTATACCCGCAGCGCATCACTTGCCGCTCCGCTCATCTGCGTACGGCAAAGGCGCAGGTACGTGATGGTGATAAACGCGTAGGCCTACTCCTGAGGCATAGCCGGCATGGCCACCGTGGCACCCGGGTCCTCGCCGGCGCCGTCCACGAGCGGCAGGCCGCCCTCATGCGCAGGCCCTGCCGGAACCGTCGCCGCACCGCCAAAGACGGCAGCGGAGGCCTCGTGGTTCTCGGCAACCGCGCCCTCGGTATCAATCGCCACCTGGGGCTCGTCGTCAAAGTTGGGGACGCCCTGGGGCTCGGTGGGAACGGGCTCGGCGGTCGCATCGGCAACGGGCTCGGCGTCGACCGGCACATCGCCCTCGTCAGCGCCCTCGGCCTCGGCAGCATCTTCGCCGTTCGCAGCGGCGACGGCCTCGTGAGGATCCTTGCCCTCGGCCTCGGCGCGCATGCCCAGCACCAGGTTGCGCAGGCCCGCGACCGTGCCTTCCACGTCAGGGGCAGGCTGGTCGGCGTGCAGGTACGCCCAGTCCATCATAAAGGTGGCCGAAGACAGCGCGCCGATGGCCAGCGCGTCGTCGGGGCACGAAAGCTCAACCTCAAAAACGCGCTCGTCGTGCTCGCTTACGCGCGTGCGGCCGCACGAGATGCTGCCGGCAAGCCCGGTCTCGTTCATGAGCTCGACCGTCACATGCTCAAGCAGATGGCAAAGCTCGGTCTGGCCCATGCAGTCCTGGAACTCGCGACCGGAATCACCCAGGCACAGGTGCTTGGCAATCGCCGGCACCAGGTAATACACGCGCGCCGTGGCCTCGATATCCTCCGAGGTCATGAGCGGCATGCCGGGGTTCACCAGCACATGCGCGCAGATCTTGTCCTCGCTGACGGTGACCTTAAGGATGTTGAACAGGCCTGCCATAACTCTCCCCTACTCTTCCTTGCCCTACTCGTCGCCATCGTGCGGATCCACAGAGCCCGCACCCGACGCCGCCGGCTTCTCTGCCGAAGACTCGGAATCCTTCTTATCGGTTTCGACCGGAGCGATCACGCGAATGAGCGAGATGCGCTGGCCACGCATCGACTGCACTTTAAACTTGTACCCCGCAACCTCAAACACCTCTCCGATGTCGGGCACCGAGTCGCAAAGCTCCAAAATCCAGCCGGCGATGGTCTCATAATCATCGCTTTCCTCAAGCGGCCAACCAAGCTCAATCGCGTCATCGCACGAAAAACGCCCATCAACGAGCCACTCGCGGCGCGAAAGGCGCGTGAGATACTTGTTGTCGGGGTCGAACTCGTCCTCGATCTCGCCGACGATCTCCTCGACGATGTCCTCGATGGTGATGATGCCGGCCGTGCCGCCGTACTCGTCCACGACCACCACGATCTGGTCGTGCGAGGTCTGCATCTCGGACAGCAGCGGCAGGATGTCCTTGGTGTCGGGCACAAAGGTGGCGTCGCGCAAAAAGCCGGCGATGGGCTGGTCGCCCTTGCCGTCGAGCGCGGGCTGAATCAGGTCCTTGATGTGCGCGATGCCGGCGACGTTGTCGGGATCCTCGTGATAGACAGGGATGCGGCTAAAGCCGGTCTGGCGCATGGTGGACAGCACGTCGGCGACCGTCTCGTCGTCCTCGCACATGGTGGTGTCCACGCGCGGCACCATGACCTCGCGGGCAACGGTGTCGCCCAGGTCGAAGATCTCGTGGATCATGCGCTTTTCCTCGTCGAGCAGGTCGTCCTGCTCCGAGACCATGTACTTGATCTCTTCTTCCGAGACGTTCTGACGGTCGTCGGCGCTCTTGATGCGCAGGATGCGAGCCAGACCATCGGAGCAGGCGCCGGTCAGCCACACGAGCGGACGGGCGATCTTTTGGAACACGGAAAGCGGCCCCACGACCTGCTTGGACACGCCTTCGGCATTGGCCAGACCAATGCGCTTGGGCACAAGCTCGCCAATCACGATGGACACGAAGGCGACCGCGACGGTGATGATGACCGGCGCCAGGCCGCGCGCGATGGCGGAGAGCGGCGCGATGCCAAAGCTCGTGAGCCAAGCGGCGAGTGGGTCGGACAGGCTCGTCGAGGCGACGGCGGACGAGGCAAAGCCCACGAGTGTGATGGCAACCTGGATGGTGGCCAGCAGCTGGTCGGAGTCGGCAGCCAGCTTAATGGCGCGCTCGGCGCGCTTGTCGCCCTCCTCGGCCTCGTGCTCCAGCACGGCGCGCTTGGCCGTGGTGAGCGCCATCTCGGACATAGAGAAGTAGCCGTTGATGAGGGTCAAAACGAGGGTGGTGATAAGGGAGATGGTTATGTCCATCGGGAGTTTCTCGAACCTCCAAGATTCGGGACGTCGGATTAAAACGTTGACGGCGGATACGGCAATTGCACCGGCGCCCAAACAAGGACGCGGGTGCGCAGGCGTGGTCGCTAGATTACGAAGAGAATCACCGCCATGAACTGGAAGATGCTGCCGGCGAGCACCCACAGGTGAAACACGCTGTGAAGATAGCGCACGTTTTTGGCGATATAGAACGGCACGCCCGCGGTGTAGCACACGCCGCCGACGGCGAGCAGGGCAAGTGCCACGGGGCTGAGCAGTGCCACAAGTTCGGGCAGCTTAAAGACGACGAGCCAGCCCATCAGCAGGTAGACCAGGCCGCTTACCCAGTGCGGTTGACGCTCGCGCATAAAGCACTCGAGGGCGATGCCGATAATGGCGATGGCCCATACGGCAAAGAACAGCACAGCGCCGCCGTCGTTTGCCAGTGTAATGAGGCAAAACGGCGTATAGCTGCCCGCAATGAGCAGGTAGATGCAGCTATGGTCGATGATGCGGAATACGCGCTTGGCACCCGCGGGCTGAATCGCGTGGTAAAGCGTGGAGGCCAAGTATTCAAGGATAATGCTTACGCCATAGACGATCGCCGCGGCCATGTGGGCCGGGCCTCCGCCGCGCAGGGCGGCGAATACGATCAGGAGCACCAGGCCCGCGATACCCAGCAGGCAGCCAACACCATGGGTGACGGAGTTCATGATCTCCTCGCCCATGGTGTAGTGTGGAACGGCCGCGGTCTTGGGTCGCGGCTTAGAACTGTCGCTCGAATCGGACATGCCGGTTACATCCTCCAACGTAAAGAGTTCTCAACACTATATCAAAGCGTCTGGGTACGTGCGAAATTTGCACCATACGTGACCCTTTGTTTACCCATTCTTTGCCTGTTGACGCATCAACGGCGAACGTCCATAATGCGCTTGCATTAAATGTTGATGTATTAACATCTTATAGGAAAGCTTCTTATGTCTCAAAACGCACGTTCCCATCGAAAGCTCAAGATAGCCGGCGTCGTTGCGCTGGTGCTCGTTGTCGCGCTGCTGGGGTTTGCCGGCAACTTTTTGTTTGACTTTGCCCTGAACCCCCAAGCGCCGTACACCATGAAGATGATGCAGGATGGCAAGGACGCCGAAAAGGGCGAGCAGATGGACGCCGAGGAGGGCGAGGCACGGGCGTGGTTTAAGGAAAACCGCGAGAGCAGCAGCCTCACCGCGAACGACGGGACCGAGCTTGCCGCCTGGTATTTTGCTGCGTCGGAGAGCGCACACGATTACGCCGTCTGCCTGCATGGATATACCAACGAGCCCATCGGTATGGCCCGATACGTCAAGCGATTCCACGACCGCGGCATGAACGTACTCGCACCCGCCGCACGCGCCCACGAGCGCTCCGGCGGCGACTATATCGGCATGGGCTGGCCCGAGCGCCTCGACATCGTCGCATGGATCGAGCAAATCGTTCAGGCTGACCCCGAGGCGCGCATCCTGGTCTTTGGCGAGTCGATGGGTGCGGCAACTGCCATGAACGTCGCGGGGGAATCTCTGCCCGCAAACGTGAAATGCATTATCGAGGACTGCGGTTATACAAGTGTTTGGGACGAGTTTTCTCTGCAGCTCAAGGACGTGTTCGGCCTGCCCAGCTTTCCCTTGCTCGATGTAGCAAACTTGGTGTGCAACGTGCGCGCGGGCTACGACTTTCATAAGGCGAGCAGTGTGGAGCAACTCAAACACGCGACGGTTCCCATGCTGTTTATCCACGGCGACCAAGACACTTTTGTGCCGTACGATATGCTCGACCAAAACTACGACGCGTGCGCCAGCAAGGTCAAGCAAAAGCTCACCATCCATGGCGCCACCCACGCCAAGAGCGCGCAGGTCGACCCCGAACTCTACTGGGACACGGTCGACAACTTCCTCGACAAGAATTTTTAGGCAAAAAGCAACGTCTGGGGTTTTGTTGCCAAAAAACGGTTTGTGGTCGGCGGGGTTCGATTTTTCGCCGCACTTCCAAAAAGCCGCCCGCGAGCGTTGTGCTCGTGGGCGGCTTTTACTCAACTAACGCCACAAAGGCGCTTGGTTTGTCCAATAGGACGACGCTACTTGACCTCGATGAGCTCGTACTCGCTCGTGCCCAGGCCGATCTTCTCGGCATGCGCGATGCACACGCGCCAGTCGGTGTCGGGATGCGTGATGCAGAAGGGATCCTTGGCCTGCTCGCCCTCCAGATGCTCATGGTTGTGCTCCATCTTGGCCGCGCTATCGGTAAGCTCGGTGTTGGGCAGCGGCTCGGACGCCATGACGGCGTCGGCGCAGGCCTGGTCGATGGCGACCGGGTCGAAGCTCGCGAACATGCCGATATCGTTGACGATAGGTGTGTCGTTTTCGGGATGGCAATCGCAGTTGGGGCTGATATCCATAGCCAGCGAAATGTGGAAGCTGGGACGATCCTGGACAACGGCTTTGGTGTACTCGGCGATCTTACAGTTGAGCACGTCGGCCGCGGCCTCATAGCCGGGCTTGATGGCGTCCTGGTTGCATGCCGCAATGCAGCGTCCGCAGCCCACGCAGCGATCGTGGTCGATGGCAGCCACGTGCACCGTGCGAGTGTTGCCGTTGGCAAGCTCGCGCTCGCGGGTATCGTCAAACGAGATGGCGTTGTGCGCGCAGATCTTTTCGCAGGCACGGCAGCCAACGCAGTGCTCGGTCGCGACGTTCGGCTTGCCGGCGGCATGCTGCTCCATCTTGCCGGCGCGACTGCCGCCGCCCATGCCCAGGTTCTTCATGGCGCCGCCAAAGCCGGCCTGCTCATGACCCTTAAAGTGGGTAAGGCTGATCACAATATCGGCATCCATGAGCGCCTGACCGATCTTGGCCTCGCGCACGTACTCGCCGCCCTCGACCGGGACGAGCGCCTCGTCGGTACCCTTGAGGCCGTCGGCGATGATAATCTGGCAACCCGTGGCATACGGGGTAAAGCCGTTCTGGTAGGCAGTGTCGATGTGCTCGAGCGCGTTTTTGCGGCTACCGACATAGAGCGTATTGCAGTCGGTGAGGAAGGGCTTGCCGCCCAGCTCCTTCACCACGTCCGCGACGGCGCGGGCGTAGTTGGGGCGCAAAAAGCTCAGGTTGCCCAGCTCGCCAAAGTGAATCTTGATGGCGACGAACTTGTTCTCAAAGTCGATCTGCTCAATACCGGCGTGACGTATGAGGCGCTTGAGCTTGTCGAGCTGGCTCTCGCGAGCATGCGTGCGCAGGTTGGTGAAGTACACCTTAGCGGGTGCTGCGGGTGCAGTTGCGGTCATAGATATATCCCCTCGGTCTATATGGCGTTACAGACATAGAGGATGGTACCAGTTAAAGCAGAGTTAAAGTCAAGTACGGAACCTAGTCATTGGGGACGTTCTTAAATGACTACTCTTGGACTTTGAGCGCCTCGGCCAGGCCCACACGTTTGATAGAACGCGTGTGCAGCAGCGCCACGACCAGGTAGGTCGCAAAGCCGATTCCTACGCACGCCGCCATGGACCAAGCGGGCACATAGATCTCGATATTGCCGTTATAGGCGAGCAGCATCGAACGGAAGATGGCCGTGAGCGAGCCAATAATGACCGGCAGGCTCAGCACGAGCGACGCCACCACGCACAGCGTGATCGAGCGGATGTACAAATGCGAGATCTCGCTCTCGCGATAGCCAAAGACCTTCATGTAGCTAATCGAACGGGCGCTGTGGTCGATCACAGCCTTGGTCAGCAGGTACATAAACAGCAGGAAGATGAACACCGCAAGTCCAACCATCATGCCGATCATTTTGCTCATCATGCCGATGAACTGGTCGCCCACGGCGCGCATGTCGTCGGGCGTGGTGTCGCCGGCAAAGTAACGAGCATCGAGGTCGAGCTTCTTGTTGCTCGCATAGCCGTTAAAGTAGGTGGCGTCGTTGTCGAACAGCTCGTTAAAGTCGTCGATGCTCATATAGACATTCATATCCGACTTGGAGCCCCAGGCACAGTCCTTGCCCGCGTACTCAAAGGAATAATGCTCGCCCTCGTACTTGTCGCTGAGCGTGACCTTCTGGCCCTCGCTCCATCCGAACTTGTCGAGCAAGCCACCGCCAAAGACGACGCGTCCGTCGCCGACGTTGAGGTCTTTCCAATAGCGCGAGTCGGATGAAATGCCGTAGACGGAAATCGTCTCCTCGCCATTTCCATCGCCGCGGTCGTATTGCAGCTGGTAGACGGCGTATTTCTCGGCCTGCGCGATTGCGCTTGCACCATTGTCGATCGTATTGACCGGGTGGATATCGTCGTTGTCAGCGTCAATCTTAGAGGCCTTGTCGATCAGGTCGATAGCCTCGTCGCGGTTGCAGCCGAGGGCATCGGCAAGGTCATCGAGGCGCGCATAAAGCGCATCCTTCTTGTCCTGGACCTTGGCAAGCGCATCCTGCGCCGCGGTCAGGCTCTCGGCAGACGGAGATGCGGTCGCGGCATCGGCTGCCGCCTGCGCCGCATCGGCCGCGTCGTCAAGCTCGTCATCGGCATCCTGAGCGGCGGAAAGCAGCGCGCCGTCAACCGACTGCAAGCGCTCGAGTGCCGACCACTGCTCGCGCACCTCGGCGGTGCCCTCGAGCTCCAGCGGAGCCTTGAGCGTGTACTGGTGCTCGGCGACCAGGCTCGTCTCGAGGTTGTCCGCGTAGCGCGTCATCGTGGGCAGAATCGCCAGGCCAAAGAGCAGCAGCAGCGAGGCGAACGCAATGCCCACGAAGAGCGTGGCGAAGTTGCCCAGGTTCCGCAGGAAGATACGCAGGCGGAAGCGCGAGACAAAGCCCATTCGCTCCGGCAGCTGCAGGCCACGCTTGGTACCCGATTTACCGCTCGCCTCGTGACGAAGGAACTGCAACGGCGTCTTGCCCATTTTGCGAAGCAGGCCCACCAGCGTGATGAGAATGAGCGCGGCGGCAGGAACCACGGCGCACTTCACAAAGATCTCCCAGCTCCAATACACCTGGAAGGGCGGCAGGCTGTACGAACCGTAATAGAGGCTGCGCATGGGCTCGGTAAAGAACACAACGCCGAGCGCAGTGCCCAAAAGCGCCGCGACCACGCCCACGATGGCGGGAAGTGCCAGGTAGTGCAGGACGATCTCCCGACGGCGATAACCGCTGGCGAGCAGCGTGCCGATGATGGCACTCTCCTCCTCGATGGTGGCGTCGGTAAGGACCACAAAGACAAACGCCATGATCACGATGATGATGTCGAGCAACGTCGTCCACATCATGGAGTCGCCGTCCACGTCGTCGCGCGCATAGCCAATGCCCTGATTGGAATCGGCATCGATCAGATCGTCCACGCGCGCATCGACATCGGTCAGCGCCTCGACCATATCCTGCTCCGCATCGATGCGATCCGCAGTAGAGAGGTCGCGGTCGGTAAAGGTAAAGGAGTAGGTGTAGGCAGGCGCGCCGCCGGCATCCTCGAGCGCGGCAAAGCCGGCGTCGGTGACCTCGGCCACGCCATAGGTGATGGTGTTCACCGTAAAGTCCGAATTGTTGAGGAACAGCGCCTGGCTATCGGGCTGGGTCATGATGCCGCAGATGGTGTAGGTGCGACCCTCGAGCTCGACTTTATCGCCCACGGACAGGTTGTTATTGGTGGCAAAGACACGGTCGATGGCCACCTCGTCGTCCGCCTTGGGTTCCCTGCCCTCACAGTAGGACGCGATATCGACCTTGGTGCGGTGCGCATAGGTGCGCAGCGTGCGCTTGGTGCCGTCGTCGCCGGCGGTCTTTTTGATGATGGCGTCGATGGAGAAATTCTTGTAGAGCGTGACGCCGCCGACGTCGTCTGTCGCGTCCTCGGCTGCCTTGAGCTGGTCTTTGGTGGCCTCGAAGGAGGTGGTCACGCGGCCGTCCTCAATCGTGTACGCATCGCGCATGTCGTCGATAAGGCAGCCGATGGAATGCGCCGCAAGCAAAAAGCCCGATGTAAGGGCAATGCTTCCGCACATAAGCAAAAAGATGCCCAGGTACTTACCGATATTGCGGCGCAGCTCGCGCGGGAGACGTTTTGCGAGAGGTGTCATGGCGCCGCCTACCAATCGAGCTCGGCGGCTGCGACGGGCGACTCGTTGAGCTCATCCTCGACGATGCGCCCGTCGCGCAGGCGCAGCACGCGATTGGCCATGCGGGCGATGGCAGCGTTGTGGGTGACGATAATGACGGTGCAGCCGTACTCGCGGTTGACGTCTTCCATGAGCTGCAAGATTTCCTTGGACGTCTTGTAGTCAAGCGCGCCGGTGGGCTCGTCGCACAGCAGCAGGCCCGGGTTTTTGACGAGCGCGCGGCCGATGGCACAGCGCTGCTGCTGGCCGCCCGAGACCTGGCGCGGGAACTTGTTGCGGTGCTCGTAGAGACCCAGCGAACGCAGCAGGTCGTCAATGTTGAGCGGCTTTTTGGACAGGTGTGCCGTGACCTCGATGTTTTCCTTGATGGTGAGGTCGGGCACCAGGTTGTAGAACTGAAAGACAAAGCCCAGCTCGCGGCGGCGATACTCGCCCAGGTCGGCAGGCTTGAGCACCGTGAGGTCGCAGCCGTCCACCAGAATAGAGCCGGCGTCGGCATCCTCCAGGCCGCCGATCAGATTAAGAAATGTCGACTTGCCCGAGCCCGAAGGCCCCAGCATGACGCAGACCTCTCCGCGGTTGATGGACGTGTCGATGCCATCGAGTACCGTCAGACGCGCGTCACCGTCGCCGTAGTGTTTCTTGAGCCCTTTGACCTGGACATAGGCTTCCCGCGTTGCCATGCTATCCCCCGTTGTTAGCCTTCTGCTACTTTTCTAGGGTAATAGTAAACCTGGGCGAACTATTTTTAAGCGACGTGCGCGATTTTTTCCAAACCAGTCATTGGGTACTCATTGGGGACAGACTTAAATGACTGAAACCACTCATTTAAGTCTGTCCCCAATGAGTACCCAATGACTAGGTGGCTAGGCGCGGGATTTGGTGCGTGCGAGGGCGAGGCCTACGGCGGCGATGGCCACGGCGAAGAGTGCCGTGACGCCCAGGTCGCAGGCGATGTCCCCCAGCACGGCGGACGTCAAATCCGAGGCAAGTGCCTTGCTGATCGCGTCGTTCACCCAATATGTCGGCACAAAATGCGCCACCGTCTGCACGGCCGGGCCCATCAGCGACAGGGGCATCCAGGCGCCGCCCAAAAACGTCATGAGCATGCCGAGCAGGTTGCCCACGCCGTTGAGCAACTCCTCGCGCGCACCCAGGCTCGAAAGCGCAAAGCCAACGGCCAGCGGCGTGCACGCCAGGGCAAACGTCGCCGCCAGCGCCAGGCACACACGGCCCACGCCGACTTCGGCAACCGCGCCGGCAAAGCCCACGACGCCCATCATGCTCGACACGAGCCAAATGCAGACGGTGAGCACGGCAGCGGCCGCAAACACGGCGAGCGAACGCTGGCGCTCGGAGACCGGGCCGGCATCCATGCGGCGCACGCGCTCGGGCTCGTTCATGCCCGAGAACACCAATCCCACCGACACGATGACCGACGAGATAATCGCGTACGCGCCAAAGTTGAAATACGACTCGAGCGTGGCGGCGGCTGTCGAGTCAACCTTGACCTGCTCGATCTCGACCTTGGCGCGCTTCGCGGCCGCATGCTCGGCAGCCTTGGCGACGCTACCGTTAGAGGCGGCGGGCTCAAGTGCGGCCGCAGCGCCCGCGAGCGAGATCCAGCGCGAGGCCTCGGCAGACGAAAGCGCTGCCGCCATGGTACCGGCGCCGTAGGTCACATCGAGCTTGGGCAGAGACTCCCCCGCGCGGGCGGCTGCAACAAGGTCACCCTCAAACCCCTCCGGGATAAAGAACACGCAGTCGGCGCTACCCTTGGCGCTATTGCTCTTGGAGAGCGCGTCCGCAAGATCGTATGTATCGTCGCCGATGCCCGTGACCAGCTCAAAACGCGAACCCAGATGCTTGGTAAGCGCACGCGAAAGGTCGCTGTCGTCGCGGTCGACCACGATCACGTTGGTGTCGTAGGGCTTGTACTCGGTAAGCTGCGACGAGTTCCAGCTCACCGATGCCGCGATGAATACGCCCATCAGTGAGATGAACACCGTGTAGATGAGCAGGTAGAACGGGTGCGCCAGCGCCATGCGAAGCGCGGTCTTAAAGGTGCTCATAGCGGCTCCTTCCAAAGATCAGCGTGGCGGCGGCAACGAACAGCAGCGCCATAAGGACCAGCGCGCCGGCGCGAACGGCAAAGGGGCCCAAGTCCTCAAAGAAATACAGGCGGTTGAACATGTCGCAGATGAGCTTGACGGGGTTGAGCCAGCATTCGGCCGGGCAGGCGCGGGCAACGTCATCGGCAAGCGCCATCGCCGGTTCACCGTAGAGCCCGGCGAACAAAGCGCACGTGGTGGCAAAGCCCGTAAGGATGCCGGACTTGGACGCCTTGCCGCCCTTAACGGGAAGCGTGCCCACAAAGAGTCCCAGGCCCGTGGCGGCAAGCGCGGAGGCGGCACCGCCCACCAGACACAGCCCCTCGCGCCCGCCAAAGTCGACGCCCACGACCAGGCGCACGTAGCCGATCGCGATTGCCATCGAGGCAAAGGAGACCAGCCACGAGCCGACAAAAATGCCGGCCAGCGACGTCGTCTTGGAAAGACCGCCCACGCAGCGACGCGCACCAAGGCCCGACAGATTGGGCTGCAGATCGACGACGCTCAAGGCGGCAAACTCGGCAGACATCATCGCGACCAGGCCAAAGAGCGCGTAGTAGTAAATGACCGTGCCATCGGGCGTGGTGCGTGTCAGGCTTACGCGGCGGGTGCCACCCTCGAGCGACAGGGCGCGCGCAACCGCCTCCGGGTCGGCGAGCGCCGCCGGGTTGTCCTGGGCAATCTGGGACATGAGCTCGGCATTTTGCGTATACGAGCTTGCCACCGTCTCCAAAATGCTGCGGTCGGTGAGCACCGACGACGCACGCGAGTTGTCATAGCTCGAAAGCAGCGTGAGGTTGGGCGTGCCCGCGTCGTCGACCGTATAGATGCCCGCGACCTCGCCGGCCTTAAGCGCACGGTTCGCATCGGCTGCATCGTCGCACTCGTGGATCTCGAGCAGCTGGTCGTCGCCTTCCTTGGCAAGCGACGTCGCCACGTCCTTAAAGGTCGAGGCGTCCCAGGCCTCGTCAGCCACGACGGCTACCGGCACCGGGTCGACCTTGCCGTCGGAGCTCAGGTTCGCAAACATAAACATGAACATCGTTGAAAGCGCAATGGGAAAGATCGCGCCCCAAACCCACGTGCTCGGCCGGCGCAGCAGCGTCTTGACCGTAATGATAATGGTGTTGAACATGGCCGCCCCCTAGTCGCGCAGCTCGCGGCCGGTGATCTCAAGAAACACGTCGTTGAGGGTCGGCGGCTCGCTCCACACGCGGCCGAGTGCCACGTCGGCGGCGCGCAGCGTGTCGAGGATGTCAACCAGATTGTGTGGGCTCGCCTCGCAGGTGCAGACGAGCTCGCCGCCGGACAGCTCGACGCTGAGCACGTGCTCGAGGGCGCGCAGCCGCTTGACCGTGACGGGCTCGACGGCGCCGACCTCGACGGTCACGCGCTCGCCCATCTGGATCACGCGCTTGAGCTCGTCGTTGGTGCCCTGTGCCAGCACGCGCCCACCGTCCATGATCATGATGCGGCTGCAGATCTGCTCGACTTCCTCCATGTAATGGCTAGTATACGCCACCGTGGCGCCCTCGTCGCGCAGGCGGCAGATGCCCTCCAGGATGGCGTTGCGGCTCTGCGGGTCGACCGCCACCGTGGGCTCGTCAAAAAAGATGAGCTCGGGCTTGTGCGCGATACCGCAGGCGATGTTGAGGCGACGCGCCAGGCCACCCGAGAGCTTGCCGGGGCGGAACTTGGTAAAGTCGCCCAGCCCGACAAAGTCGATCGCCTCGTCCACCAGCGCGCGGCGGCGCTTGCGGTCGTTGACGTAGAGGCTGCAGAAATAGTCGATGTTCTCGCGCACCGTGAGCTCGTCGAATACCGCCACCTGCTGCGGCACCACGCCGATGCGGCGCTTGAGGTCGTAGCGGGCGGGTGTCATGGGCTCGCCGAACAGCTCGATGGTGCCCTTGTCGTAAGCGAGCAGCTGCAGAATACAGTTGATGGACGTGGTCTTGCCCGAGCCGTTGGGTCCGAGCAGGCCAAAGATCTCGCCGGGGGCGATGCTCAGGTTAAAGTGGTCGAGCGCGATAAGGTCGTCGTAGCGCTTGACGAGGTTTTCGACGTGGACGATGTCTGTCATGAGGCGGCCCTTCTGTTGATTGCAGCCCGGTACGATTGCATCATCGCAGGAGCCGCCGGCGCGCGCCAGTGAGCTTTGTCACGAGTGCGAGGGGGCAGAGGTGAAAACCCCCGCTCGCGCGAGCGATCGACGCCGCTTTGCCGCGTGGGAGGAATGTCACAGTTGCGCAGGCGGTCCCTCCACCACGCGCGGCTTCGCGTACAATACCCGTATGAACAGGCTTTTCGACAAATCGATCGTGCTGGCGTGCTGTATTGCGGCCGCCATGGGTCTTGCTGTGGACGCTCGCCTGGTCGCGGCGTTTTGCCTTGGCATTATTGCCACCTCGCTGGCCGAGGTCGCACAGGGGGAACGCACGCGCCGCGTAAGCGAGGCCGCGAGTTACGCTTACATCATCGCGGCTGTCTTCGTGCCGCCGTTTGTGCCGTTTGCGCCTCTCGCCCTCTATGACATCGCGCGACGCGTGCGCCGCGAGCACGCCTGGATCGCACTGAGCATTGGCTCCGTCTTTACCTTTGCGCTTGTCGCGGACCTTCGCGCCGACGAGCTCACCGCCCGAACGCTCCTGCTGACCACCATCCTTTCGGTTGCCGCCACCTTGTTATCGCTACGTACCGCCCAGTTGGAGCGCGAACAGCAGCGCATGCGCCGTATCCGCGACGAGCTGCAAGAACGAGCTCTGGCGCTGGAGGCGCGCAACCGCGATCTTGCCGACCGCCAGGACTACGAAGTCGAGCTCGCGACACTCGCCGAACGCGCCCGCATCGCGCGCGAAATCCACGATAACGTCGGACACCAGCTCACGCGTGCCTCGCTACAAGCCGAAGCCCTGCGCGTGATCCACGCCGACGAGCCCGGCGTCGCCGTCGATTTCGCCGACGTCAAACGCACGGTTGACGAGGCGCTCCAGCTTGTGCGCACCAGCGTCCACGCGCTCAACGACAACGCCGTCGACCTTTCCGTGCAGCTCGAACGCATTGTTGAAGGCGCGCGCTCGGACGGCGGCCCGCAGATTGAGCTTGAAGTTATGACCGAACATGCGCCCGCAAACGTCGCGAACTGCTTTGCGGCGGTCCTGCGCGAGGCGCTCTCCAACACCATGCGCCACGCTTGCGCCCATACTGCCACCGTACGGTGCATGGAGCATCCGTCGTTTTACCAGCTCATCGTTACCGACGATGGCGTGGGCGGGGTCCAAGCAATCGGCCGTGGCGCCGCGGAGGGCATGGGGCTCGCCTCCATGCGCGAGCGCATCGAGGCGCTTGGCGGCACCTTCACCGCCGGTCCGCGCGCCGGCGTCGGCGGCTGGCGCGTGTTTGCCACCGTTCCCAAACAGCAAGGAGATGAGGACCGATGAGGCTCATCGTTGTCGACGACGACCGCTTGGTGGTCGATTCGCTCAAGATTATCCTGGGCGCCCAGCCGCAGATCGAGGTGGTGGGTACCGGCGCCAACGGCAACGATGCGGTGGCGCTCTACACCGAGTACTCACCCGACATCGCGCTGCTCGACATTCAGATGCCAGGACGCGACGGCCTATCGGCGGCACGCGAGATCCTCGAGCGCGACCCTGCGGCGCGCGTGGTGTTTCTGACGACATTCCCGGATGACGAGTACATTGTGTCGGCGCTCAAACTGGGTGCCCGCGGCTACCTGATCAAAACCGATGTCGCCGCCATTCCGCCAGCGTTAGCGCAGGTCATGGATGGCAAACGCGTACTCGAAGGTAAGGCGATCGAGGATATCAACTTTGATGGGGCGGACGTCGAGGCCGGCGCGACCCGCCGGCCCGCCGCCTTTGCCGGTCTGACCGACCGCGAGTTCGAAGTCGCCGAGCTCATCGCCCGCGGCCTCGACAACAAGGAGATTGCCGCCACCGCTTATATGGGCGAAGGCACAGTGCGCAACCACATCAGCTCGATCCTTGCCAAAATGGGCCTGCGCAACCGCACGCAGATCGCCATCGCCTACCTGCGGGGGTAATTGCCCGAAGACCGACCGCCCCGGCAAAGAAAAATAGCTGCTACCGATTTAATGCT
Source organism: uncultured Collinsella sp. (assembly GCA_902491935.1). Lineage (GTDB taxonomy): Bacteria > Actinomycetota > Coriobacteriia > Coriobacteriales > Coriobacteriaceae > Collinsella. The sequence goes on along the minus strand of CABUJN010000021.1, from coordinate 18,968 downwards.
ATTTCAAAACTATGCCGGATTACGGGGCTAAAGTCGGGACCCTCATCCATACCTTCATTTTTTGGAAAACGGCAGGCTATCTACCTGCGGTTTTGTTTTTGCGGTTTTCTATATGGTCGGAGGTTCGCTATCCAGCCCCGTAATCCGGCATGGTTTTGTTCGTGGCGGTACAACCGCGCGTTTAAGCGCGGGGCCGGTGGGGCAATTTTGCCCCACCGGCCCTATCCCAACGCTATACCAGCCCCAGTCCAGAGTTATTCCGGTTTGGTTTCTACCGTGGGAGTCTTGTTCGCCGCAACTGGAGTGCGGGCGGTGTCCATGCTCAGACAGTGCTTGGGGCAGCTCTCGATGCACTCGCCGCACACCACGCAGGCGTACGGGTCGATCGACCAGGTGCCGCCTTTGCGATCGACCGCGAGCGCGCCCGCCGGGCAACGCCGCGCGCACATGCCGCAGCAGATGCACACGTCCATGTCATTGACGATATGCCCGCGCAGTCGCTCGGGCGCCGCGAGCTTCTCCTGCGGATAGCACACCGTGACCGGCCGCTTGACCATAGAACCCAAGGCCGTCTTGGCAAATGTCAGCAAACTCATGCCGCGCCTACCTTTCCGTGCAGCTAATGCAGGGATCGATGGTCAGGATAATCATGGGCACGTTGGCAAGAAGCACGCCCTGCAGCGCATGCGTCAGACCCGCCAGGTTTTGCGACGTCGGCGTCCGCACGCGGAAGCGGTCCAAGTTCTTGGTGCCGTTACCGCGCACATAGTAATACGCCTCGCCGCGCGGCTGCTCAATCACAACCTCGCCGAGCGCGCCGTCGGCCGGCGTGAGCTTGGTGCGCCCGCCGATTCCGTCGTGCGGAATCTTGCCCACAAGCTCCTTGATGATGTCCATGGCCTGCGTGACCTCGGCGCAACGCACCTGGCAGCGGGCATAGCAGTCGCCATCGGTCGCCACGATAGGTTCAAACGCGGCCAGATCCGCATAGGCGCCGTCGCCAAACATGCGCACGTCGTAGTCCACGCCCGAGGCACGACCGAACGGGCCGACCATCGAAAGCTCCAGCGCTTCCTTCTTGCTAATCACGCCCACGCCATGCAAGCGCTCGCCGCAGCTATTGTCGTCCAAAAACGTATGCACCAGGGCCTCGTAGTCGGGACGCATGGCATCGAGCGTCTGGACAATGCCTGCCAGCTCGGAGTCCTCGATATCGTGCTTAAGGCCGCCGATCTCGTTAATCGAAAGGATCACACGGCCGCCGCAGGTGCTCTCAAAAATCTTGAGAATCTGCTCGCGCAGCGTCCACGAGCGATAGAACAGCGCCTCGAAGCCAAAGGCATCGGCGAGCAGGCCCAGCCACAGCAGGTGCGAGTGAATGCGCGAAAGCTCGTGCAAAATGGTGCGGATATACTGCACGCGGCCGGGCACCTCGATGTCGAGCATGCGCTCGCAGGCGCTGGCATAGCCGCAGCTATGGCCCACGGCGCAGATACCGCAGATGCGCTCGGCGATGTAGCCAAACTGATGCATATCGCGCTTTTCGGTAAGCTTCTCGAGTCCGCGGTGCACAAAGCCGATCTGCGGAATTGCCTCGATAACGCGGTCGTCCTCGATCACCAGGTCCAGATGAAGCGGCTCGGGCAGCACCGGGTGCTGCGGGCCAAACGGAATAACGGAGCGATGTGCCATGGACCTTACGCCTCCTTTTTCTGCTTGTCGCGGGCGGCCTTGGCGGCAAGCGCCGCGCGGACCTTGGCCGCTTTCTCGGGATCCATGGCGGCGAGCTTTGCTTCCAGCTCGGCGGCTTTGAGCGCGGCCTTGGCGGCAGCTTCATCGTGCTGAGCATCGGAGCCGGCAGCCGCAGCGGACTGAGCGACAGTAGCACCCGCAGTACCCTCCCCCGCAGCGGCCGCGGCAGCGGCAGCCTTCTCGGCGGCGGCCTTGCGCGCCTTGGCCTCGGCGGCGGCACGGACCTTCATGGCTTTCTCGCGCGCGGCCTTCACCTCGGGCGTGATAACGCTCATGGGCTCGGCAGTCGAGACCTGGTAGAAAAAGCCGTTGAAGTCGACCTGCATGTCGGTGATGGCAAGACCAAATAGGTCATGCGCTTCGTTTTCAAACGGGAATACCGCCGGATAGTACGAGCTGATGGACGGAATCTCCTGGTACTGGTCGATACCCTCGACCATCAGATTCTCAATCGCATAGTTGCCGTCCTGCGCGATATGCTCCCGAGCAGCACGAACGTTGATAAACGTATAGACCAGGCGATACGATCCGTCGTCCACACAGCGCTCGGCGTGCATCTGCACAAAGCGGGCACCGAAGCCCTTGAGCGCCTGCACATGCGGCAACAGCTCGTCGATTCCGACGGTGGTATAGATTGCCTTTTGCATTACTCGGCCTCCTTTGCAGCGACGGGCGCACCGTCAGCCGCGCCTGCGTCGACACCGACCCCGGCCCCCGCAGCAGCCACGAACCCGTCCTCGCCCAGCTCAACGCCACCGTCCCAGGTTGCGGCACCGCCCACGGTGAGCGGGTCGCCGCCGGCGCGCATCACGGCTTCCTTCTGATCCAGGATGCCGCACGCCTCCACGATGGCATCGATCACCGTCTCGGGACGAATGGCGCACCCGGGCGCGTACACGTCCACGGGAATCGCGCGGTCCACGCCACCGATCACGTTGTACGCATCGCGGAACACGCCGCCCGAACACGCGCAGATACCGCAGGCCACCACGCACTTGGGCTCGAGCATCTGGTTGTAGATCTGGCGCACGACGGGCAGGTTCTGGGCATTGACCGACCCCGTCACCAAAAAGATATCTGCATGCTTGGGGTTGCCGGTGTTGACCACGCCAAACCGCTCCGCATCGAACAGCGGCGTGAGCGAGGCCAGCACCTCGATATCGCATCCGTTGCAGCTCGAGCCGTCGTAATGAATAACCCACGGCGAGCGCGACATTTTATGATCCATGGATGCCGCCTCCTAAATAAACACGTCGACGAGGATGGGCATAAGGTTGAGCAGGCCAAACACCAGCGCCACACCCCATCCGAGCTTAAAGCAGCTGCGCCAGGTGCTGCGTGCGAAGGTGTTGTCGATCAGTACCTCGACAAAATACGTCGCAGCCATCACGACCAGGGCGACCACCCAGCTCACCGGGTTGTCCCAAACAAAGAACATGCCCACCCACATCAAAAACAGCACGGTCTCGCACCAGTGCATAAGGGTCATCTTGGCCAGCGTGCCGCCGCTCATCTCGGTGGCGACGCCCTGGACGATCTCCTGATGCGCGTGATGCGAGTACGAAAGATCGAACGGCGACTTGCGCAGCTTGATGGTAAGCACCGCGAGCAGCGCGAGGAAAATGGGCGCGCTGTACACGATGATGGGGGCCGACTGCCCCGTCACGGCAATGGAATCGAAGCTGTCGGTGGCAAGGTACAGGCCCACGCTCATCAGCAGAACGGCGGGCTCGTAACTCATAACCTGCAGCAACTCACGATCGGCGCCAACCTGGGCAAACGGACTTTGCGTCGAGGCGGACGCCAGCACCACAAAGATCGCGGCGAGCGTAACCATAAAGGCGCACAGCAGCGTGTTGGAACCCGACACAAAGATGCCGCCGCCCACGACGGTGAAGATGAGCGCGCACGCCATGTAGGTATCGTCCATGGTGTTTACGCTGGCGGGGGCTTTGCGCAGCAGCTTGGAAACGTCGTAGAAAGGCTGCAGCAGGCGCGGGCCCACACGGCCCTGCATGCGGGCCGAAAGTTTGCGGTCAACGCCGTCGATCAGGCCGCCCACAAGCGGCGCCAGCAAGGCAAATGCCACGGTGCCAATAAAAATGCCCACGACGCCCGAACCTTCAAAATACTTGCCGCGCAGCACCGAGGGCGCACTCATGGCAAGTCTCTCGGGCCCAATCCATGCGCAACACAGCAGCGCAAACAAGATAATGCTGCAGCACACGACGCTACCCGCGGGGCCAATACGCTTCTCGCCAAGGGCGTCCTCCGAGTACCAATTGCGCTTTTCGGCCTTTACCTCGTGTCCCATCGAGCCGCGGAAATGGCGATATTTGTCGGTTCCCACACCCGAAAGATATACGTTTACATGCGGTTTGTTGCTCACGCGGAATGAAGTCAGCAACACCACGGCAATAAAAGCCACGATAACCACCATCAGATACATGGCGTCCTTGCCAATAACGTACGGCACGCGGCCAAACACCATGGCCAAGTAAGGCGACACCAGACCGCTCGAGATAACCGGGAACGCCACGCAGCACAGAATAAGCAGCGCGGCGATGGTGTTGAGGGCCATCCATTCGGTCTTATGGACATTGACCTCAACGTTTTGAGCCGTGGGGTCGACGCCCGAAAGCTTGGCAAGCCACTTGCCCCAGAAGAAGAACGTCGCGGCCGAGCCAAAGGCAAGCACCATGATCATGAGCACGTTGCCGGTCTGCGCGAACGCCACCAGGGCGCCCCACTTGGACACGAGCATGCCAAACGGCGCCACAAACATGCCCATGATGCCCAGCATCATCAGGCGCGTCAGGTGCGGCATGCGGCTGAACATGCCGTCCATGTCCTCGATATCGCGGCTGCCGATATGATGCTCGGCCGTGCCCACGCACAGGAACAGCAGCGACTTGGCCACCGTGTGGAACAGGATCAGGAAGATGGCCGCCCATACGGCCTCGGGCGCGCCGACACCCAAGCAGGCACTAATGAGGCCCAAGTTGGAAATGGTGGAGTACGCGAGCACACGCTTGGCGTTGCTCTGCGAGATGGCCATGAGGGCAGCGAGCAAAAACGTGATGGCACCCACACTCGTGACCATAAAGCCGGTCACGGGATAGATGGCATAGAGCGGGCTCAGCTTGACCATCAGGAACACGCCGGCTTTGACCATGGTTGACGAGTGCAGCAGGGCGCTCGTGGGCGTGGGGGCAACCATGGCGCCAAGCAGCCAAGTGTGGAACGGCATCTGTGCGGCCTTGGTAAGGGCGGCGAGCGATAGCAAGATGACCGGCATCACCAGCAGCGCGGACTGCGCGGTGCCGGCGCCGGAAAGCTCGATCATGCCCGAGATGGTCAGCGGCATGCCGTTAACGTGCAGGTACATGAGTCCGACCAAAAACGCGATGCCGCCCAGCATGTTGAGGATGATCTGGGTGAAGGCGTTTTTGATGGCCTCGGGCGTGCGCGTGTAGCCAATCATAAGGAACGAGCACACGGTGGTGATTTCCCAGCCGCAGAACAGCCACTCAAGGTTGTCGCTCGTCACGATGACGAACATGGCCGAGAGGAACAGGAACATAAGCGCCAGGAACTGCGGGCGACGGTCGGGCGCGGTCTGCCCGCGCAGCGCAGCCTCGTGCTCGTCGTGGGCCTGGAAGTCCTTCATGTAGCCCAGGGCATACACGCAGATAAGGCTGCCGACGATACCGACGGCGAGGACCATGATCACGCTCATGTAGTCCAGGTAGAGCGGCGTCGCCGTGACGGCTTCGGCCGCGGGCAGCGTCATGGCCGCAAAGGCGAGCGAACCCACCAGCTGGACTATGCCGAGCACCGTGGTGAGCGCGTTCCTATATTTATACGCGTTGTACAGGATGACGGCGCACAGGATGACATCGATGGCGGAGCTGATGATCGAGAGCACATGCGAGGTGCCGGGGGCAACCTCAAAGCTCTGCGGACCCGTGCCAAAAAACATGACGGCGACTACAACTGTCACCGCCATAATAATGCCGGAACCTATGAGCCCCACCGCATCGCGGGCGCGGTCACCGCGCGCGAGCAGCATGCCCAGCGCCGGTACCAGCGGAAACAGGGTAAGGAAATACAGTAGCGTCATACCATCACTCCCCCATGCAAAAACGCTGCAATTGTTTAACGTTATAGCTCAATTACGGGGTTGCGGTGGCAGGTTTTCGGTCAACTGGGGAGTTTTAGGCGTACGGGGCAAGGAGTCTGTCCGCATTGGAGTAGAGGGGTGACGTCCCTTTACCGCAGCGACGGACGCGCGGGCCACTGCGCGCGGTTTATTGGGCACTTTGGAGGATGTCCCAATAGGCTCGCGCCGGTCCAAAAAGTTGGCGCGGCAAGAAAAATGCGCCCCTGTGGGCGCACCATCCCGTTTGCTATTCCGCCTTTTTAACGCGCGGCTTGCGACCGCGCGGCTTATCGACCAGTGCGGACTCACCGCTCTCGCGGTACTGACGGCACCAAGCCTTGACCGAAGACTCGCTGGGAATCTTGTGCTTGATCATGGCCTCGCGAACCGTCAAGCCGTTTTCCAGACGGTCCTTAACCACAGCGAGCTTTACGTCGTACGAATAGGTGTGATGATGCGAACCGGCGTTGAGAACGGCGTCGGCACCGCCCACGGCATACGCGCGGGCCCACTGACGAGCCGTGGCCTGGGGAATGCCAAGCTCCGCAGCGAGGGCGCGATGACCGACCCCCTCTTGGAGGATCTCGACGGCGCGCTGCCTAACCTCAGGCGCATGCGTGCGAGTCCTAGTTGCTTCCGACATACCTGCCACTTCTTAGCCTTAACCGTTAATCTGCTTTCTTACGTGCAAGTTAGATAATAGCATTTTACTGTTTGCTCAAAGCAGTTAATTAAAATAGACGCGGCGTTATCTGGGCATTTGGCACCAAATTACGACATTTCTTTATCGATTATTTACGCTGGTAGCTAACTCGCAGCTAATCGTCATTCGCTTGTCAACAAAATTGGCATCTCTTTATGTCCTTTGGTATAGAGGATATAGTTATTAACCCCTCCCCCAATAATTTTGAGTGATCTGCGAGACAGTAGACGTCCTCACTCCTCATGATTACCGCGCATTGCCATCCACCGGAGCAAAACAAAAAGGGCGGGACCTGCTGCGCTTGCAGGCCCCGCACCGATTGACACCCGACGGGACACAGCCGGGCGAGACGGATCCGTGCCACCGTCCCGCCTGGCCGCGATGTTCAACTACAGCTCGTTGGCCGCGTGATACGCCGTGCGAATGGCGCTCGCAATGTCGGCGGTGCGCTCACCCGAGCAGTCGCCCACGCAGGTCACGGGCACCGTCACGCCATCCAGGTCAAACGCGTTGGCCTTGGAGCCCACGGCCATCACCACGTAATCGCAGGCGATCTTCACCGGCTCCTCGGCGCCGTCCTCGGTGGTGCGAACAGCCTCCACGCCCTCGTCGGTAATGGCGGTCAGGCGGGTCTTCACGTGCTGCTCCACGTTGTGCTCGGCAAAGTCGCTCATAATCAGCGGCAGAATGGTCTCGGACTCGCCCGCGGCAATCTTGTCGAGCATCTCCACGATCGCCACCTCGCAGCCGTGCTGCAGCAGGTACTCGGCAGTCTCGGTGCCCACCAGGCCGCCGCCAATGACGGCGACGCGGCCCGTAAGCTCCACCTTGCCGGCCAGCACGTCCCAGCTCGAGACGACCTTCTCCGAGTCGGCACCCGGAACGGGGATGACCACGTCGTGCGCGCCCACGGCCACAATCGCGGCGTCGGCGGCGTTGAGGTCCTCAGCGGTAGCGGCATGGTTGAGCTCAACCTTCACGCCCAGGCCAGGCAGAATCTTCTCGTAGTACTCGACCGAGCGCATGATCTCGTCCTTGCGCGGAGGCGCGGCCGCCAGCACAATCTGGCCGCCCAGATGATCGCTCGCCTCGTAGACGGTCACGTCGTAACCGCGCTTGGCCGCCACGCGCGCGGCCTCCAGGCCGGCAATACCGCCGCCCACCACGGCGATCTTCTTGTCGCCCTCGCCCGGCTTGATGGCGATGGTCGCCTCGTCGCCGTTCTCGGCATTAAGCACGCACGAGATGTACTTGCGGTTTTGAATCGCGTCGACACAGCCCTTATTGCAGTTGAGGCACTCGCGAATGGGCTCGCCCGTGGCGGCCTTCAGCGCAATGTCGGGGTCGCACATGAGCGAGCGGCCATAAGCGATGATATCGGCGGAGCCGTCTTCCAGAATCTTCTCGCCGGCCTCAACCGAGACAACGCGGCCGACGGTTGCCACCGGCACGGAGACCAGGGCCTTGACGCGCTCGGCCACGGGCAGCGTCCAGTTGTAGGGCATGGCGCCCATGGGCGGAATGGTGTCGCCCATGTTGCCGGTGTGGTTGGCCTGTGCGACCTGAATCATATCGATGCCCGCGCCCTCGAGCAGCTTGGCAAACTCGCAGGCCTCGTCGGGCTGCAGGCCACCCTTGCCGCGCGGCGTGCCGTCGGGGTTCTCCATGATCACGGGGAGCTTGTACTCCACCATCAGCTGCGGCGCGGCTTCCTTAATGGCAGCGACGACCTCCAGCGCGTAGCGAACGCGGTTCTCGAACGAGCCGCCGTACTCGTCGGTGCGCTGGTTGAGGATGGCCGAGCACAGCGAACCTACCAGGCGGTCGCCGTGGACCTCGATGGCGTCGATGCCGGCCTGCTGCGCGCGAGCGGCCGAGGCGGCGATAGCCTCCTTGATCTGGGTGAGCTGCTCCACACTCGCCTCGTTCACAAAGTGCTGCATGTCGTGGTGCAGCTTGGCGTAGGCCTGGTTGCGGATCTCGTTGGACTCGGCCATCTTGGCGGCAAAGGTCTCCTCGTCGCCGGCGGCCTTGGCCTCCTGCGCGGCCTTGGCGGCGGCCATGGATCCCATGACCATGCGGCCGACACCGGGCACGTCGTACTCGGGGTGGAACAGCTGCAGCGCGACCTTGGCGCCGTGCTTGTGGACGGCATCGGCCAGGGCCTTAAACGTGGGGATTTGGGCGTCGGTCGCCAGCTTGGGCGTGGGGCTTGCGGTCATGACGGGAGCAACGTCGCCGATGACGATGTAACTCACGCCGCCACGGGCCAAGCGCTCGTAAAAAGCCAGGCTGCGCTCGCCAATGGAGCCGTCACGCTCCTCGTAGCCGGTGGTCAACGGCGGGAACATAATGCGGTTTTTGAGCTCAAGGGGGCCAACCGTAATGGGCTGAAGCAGCTTGGATGCAGGTGCGGTCATGGACATTCCTCTCTTGTAGGCGCGGCGGCGATGATGCCGCGTAGTTGTCTAGAGGATATGGCATGGGAATACAACAGCGCAACGGAAATCGGCGGACAGCAGGTAGCGGCAGGTGGATGGGGCAGGGCGGCCCGCCGGTTTATCTCAATCTGTAACAGTTACGCGGCAAAACCGGGTCTTACTGTTACAGATCGAGACAAACCAAACCCGCCTGCTAGAAAATCTCAATCTATAACAACAACTCGGCAAAATCCGTCCCTCGTGTTACAGATTTAGACAAACGAAGACCGTCCTGCCGAAACATCTCGATCTGTAACACTTAGCCGCCCAAATCGGGTCTAGATGTTACAGATCGAGATTTTGTTTAAGAAGCCGAGAATTGGACCGAAAACACAGTCCCGGAATAACAAAAAAGCTCGCCGGCTAGGCCGACGAGCTGCAAGTTCTTGGTCGCGGGGGCAGGATTTGAACCTACGACCTCCGGGTTATGAGCCCGGCGAGCTACCAGACTGCTCCACCCCGCAATGTCTGGGCGCCTCATGTGCGCAAGAAAGAATATTACGCGGGAGTTCGGTAAACGGCAAGGAAAATCTCGTAGAGCATAATTCCTTCATATTTAAACCCCTCAGCCCCTATCACCGTAAACGAATCGCAGCCGAGCGCCGTCGACGGCACGTATACAATGGTGCGCGTCCTTTTATGCCGACACTGGGAGTAGACATGCTGCTCGCTATCGATATGGGAAATACGCAGACGGCCATGGGCCTGTTTGACGGAGACGAGCTGGTGCAGTCGTGGCGCATGCCCACCGACCGCTCCTATACCGCCGACGAGATCCACGTGCGCCTGATGGGCTTCTTTAAGATGTACGACCTCTCGCTCGGCGCGGTCGACGCGATCGCCTTTGCCGGCGTGGTGCCGCAGCTCTCGCGCGAATGGCACGCTGTGGCCGACCGCATTGCCGCAGACGCCATCGTCATCGGGCCGCAGACGGCCGCCGTGACCAAGCTGCGTGCGGCGCGACCCCAGGCCGTGGGCGCCGACCGCGTAGCTAACGCCGTCGCAGCCGAAGCTTTCTACGGCGCGCCAGCGATCGTGGTGGACTTTGGTACCGCGACCAATATCGACGTCATCGATGAGGACGGCTATTACATTGGCGGAGCGATCGCGCCGGGCATCCGCATCTCCATGGACGCGCTAGCTGCCCGCGCTGCCAAGCTCGCCAGCGTTCCGCTCGAGGCGCCCGAGCACGCCATCGGCCGTGACACCGAGGAATGCATCAAGGTCGGCGCCGTGATGGGCGCCGCCGCCATGGCCGAAGGCCTGGTCGCGCGCATGAAGCGCGAGCTGGGCCGCGACGATGCCACCGTTATCGCCACAGGCGGTCTCGCCGGCATCGTCGCCGATTCGACCGATGCCTTCGACGTGGTCGACGGACAGCTCACCATCAAGGGTATCTGCGAAATCTACCGCCGCATGCAGGAGCTGGGATAGGACAGGGGCTTAAGTCGAGCACGCCCGATGCCACAGTCCCCGCAAATGCTCGCCAAGCCTATTCCTCAAAATCGAAAAATTTTCAGTTTTGAGGAATAGGTCCGAGGTGCTACCCCGCAGTCACGCAAAGCCCTCCCCGGCACAGGCCGAAGAGGGCTTCGTTGTCATCGTTATCTTTGAGCGCGGGTGCCTCGCGTTACAGTCCGCGAATTCGTACGGCCTCGGGCGGAAACTCTTGCTCGCCGGCATCGGTCTTGATGGTCGCACGACCCCAGATGTCCAGGCCCGCAAACACACCGACCGCAAGCGGCAAGCCGTTGGGCGACACCGCCGCAACTTGGCGACCGAGCAGCGGCACCATATCGAAGTACTCGCCCAACACGGGGGCCAACGGCCCTGCGGCGCCTTGCGGCGTGTTGGCAACAACCGCCCAGGCGTCCACGCGGGCCAGCACGGCGGCGGCCAGCGCCTCGACCAGCGCTTCGTCAGCCACGTCCACACCAAGCTCGCTCAACGCCGAACGCTCAATATCCACCGTCACGGCACCGAACATGCCCGCGGCACCGGCACCGCCGTTCACGGCAACACGCGCAAGCGACGTCTCAAACGCAGGCGCACCGCACACGATATCGCTCGGCCACCGGATACCCACCTTGCCGGCAAGGCCCAGGCCCGGCGTCGACACTGTGCCCACAAGCGCATCCATCATGCCCATCGCGGCCACAAACGGCAGGCCGTGGAAGGCATGCATATTCACATCCGGACGCACGACCAGCGAAAACGTCAGCGAAGCGTTGCCCACGCTCCATGCGCACCAGCCCGCGGACACGCCCTCGCGGCCCGCGTTACGCGCCGCGTCGAGCTCGGTGCCGGCGGCAACAGCATTCATCTCGATCATCTACATACGCCCCAATTCGCCAACGATATGGCCCACGCGGTCCTCGGGCTCCTTGACCTCGACACCGTTGTAGCGGAAGAACCGCGCCGGGTCGTGCATCAGGTCCTCGAGCGGCACCAGCACAAAGTCGCGCTCGCCAATGAGAGGATGCGGCAGGCGCAGCTTTTTGCCGCCGTGGGTCTCGCCATCCATCCACAGCAGGTCCAGGTCGATGGTGCGCGGACCGTTGGCCTTGGCCTTCTTGGAGCGGTCGCGCCCCAGCTCGGCCTCGATCTTCATGAGCTCATCGAGCAGCACCAGCGGCGCCAGCTCGGTCTTGATCTCGATGACGGCGTTGGCAAACGCGTCCTGGCGCGTCTCGTAGGCAGGCTCGCTCTCGTAGATCTTGGAGGAGTTGGACACGCAGGTGAGTGGAATCTCGGCGATCATCTCGCGTGCAGCGCGGATGTTGTCGCAGCGATGCCCCAGGTTGGAGCCCACAGCCACAAACGCGCGGCGCGGCTGCGGCTTGGCAACCGCCCAGTAACCGTTCAAGAACTGCGCAAAACCCGCGGCGTCGTGCACGCGCACGATGTTGGCACCGGCCTGGATGGCGCCCAGGCACACGCCAAACGTAGCGGCATCGCGCTCGGCGGCCTCGGTCACACCCGAGACGGCGCCCACAAAGCGCTTGCGCGACACGGCGCACATGAGCGGATAGCCCAGTGACGCCATCTTGGCAGTCTCGCGCTGGATGACGATGTCCTCGTTAGCCGACTTACCAAAGCCCGGGCCAGGATCAATGCAGATGCGGTCGCGCGACACGCCGGCATGGATGAGCGTGCGGGCCTGGTCGGACAGAAAGCCCATGACGCGGCGCATGATGGGCGCCGAATCGGGCAGGGTGAAGCGGCGGAGCTGCGAGGTGGGCACGTAGGCTTCCTCGCGGCGGGCGCTGCGGCGCATCATGGCGGCCAGGCGGTCATTGGACTCCGATGCGGCCTCGGTGGCTGCGGGAGTGGCCTCGGGCGCGGGCGCGACGGTCTCGGCGGCAGCAGCCTGCTCGGCGGCCGGCGTCTCCTGCTCGCTTGAAGGCTCGGACGTGGGCTCCGGTTCGCCAAACGGCAACGAGGGCTGCACCACGCCGCCCGGAAGCTTGGCCTCCGGCTTAGGCTCGCCCAGCAACTTGCCGCGACGGCGGCGAGCCGGCTTCTCGGCCTCACGCGCGGCCTCGGCAGCTGCCTCGCGCGCCTTCTCGGCAACAAACGCCGCTGCCGAGGTATCGAGCTGCACCGTTGCGTGCGTGCGTGCGGGCGCGGCGACCTCGCCGGCATGCATCACGATGACGCCGCAGGTGCTCGTCTTAACAAACTCGACCATCTTGGGATCGGTGAAGCCGGTCACGTCGTTGACGATCGAGGCGCCGCAGCGCACGGCCGCCTTGGCAACCGCCACATGACGCGTGTCGATCGAGACGATGGCACCCTCCTTGGCCAGCGCGCGCACCACGGGCAGCACGCGGCGAGCCTCCTCGTCGGGGTTGACCGGGGTAAAACCAGGGCGCGTGGACTCGCCGCCCACGTCGATGATGTCGGCGCCGGCGTCGAGCATCGCCAGGCCGTACTCGATGGCGGCATCGGGGTCGAAGTGCTCCCCGCCATCGCTAAACGAATCGGGCGTCACGTTGAGGACGCCCATGATGCGCGGACGGTCAAAGCTGAGCTCGTACTTTCCGCACCGCCATGTCTTGCTGTCGTTCGCCATGAACATCCTCCTAAAATGCCCACGCCGCCGAGCTTGGGGAGCTGGCGGCGGGGTCGCTTTGCACTCAGTCTTTCTATTGTATCCGCGCGCGCGGGCTAGAACGCAAACGCGGCCGCGATGTCGCAAGAAATCAGCAGGTCGGCATTTGCATCCTGATCGGTGGGAGCAAGGTTGCATATGGCCAGCGTATCGCCGGTAAAGTATCGCGTAAGGCCTGCCGCCGGATACACCACGAGCGAGGTCCCGCCCACAATGAGGGCATCGGCCGCGGCGATGGCGGCAACGGCACCGGTCAACACATGCTCGTCAAGCGGCTCTTCGTAGAGCACTACATCGGGCTTGATGCGGCCGCCGCACGCGGGGCACGCAGGCACGCCCGCGGCATCCTCGTGCTCGCGCGAGCAAATCCACTCGGCGCTATAGACCGCGCCGCACGACTGGCAAATGTTGCGATGGACCGATCCGTGCAGCTCGAACACGCGCTGTGAGCCGGCCATCTGATGCAGGCCGTCGATATTTTGCGTCACCACGGCGTCGAGCTTGCCGGCGCGCTCCAGCTCGGCCAGTTTGGTGTGGCAGCGGTTGGGCTTAGCGTTAAGCGCGATCATCTTGGTGCGGTAAAAGTCGAAGAACTCCGCAGGATGCGCCTCGTAAAAGCTATGCGACAGCATGGTCTCGGGCGGATAGGCAAACTGCTGGTGATACAGGCCGTCCATGCTGCGGAAATCGGGGATGCCACTTGCCGTGGAAACACCCGCGCCGCCAAAGAAGACCACGCGCTTGTGGGTGTCGAACAGCTCCGCCAGCGCGGCGGAGGCCTGCTTGGGATCCGTTATTGCCTGCGTCATATGAGTTCTCCGTCCTTGTTGGTCGGGTAGCGTTGGGCGACGTCCCAGCATGCGGCCTTTAAGTCAGCATGCACGGAGCCCACCCCGCCCTTGTTGCGTTAATCTTAAGCCTGCCAACCCCGTCGAAAGGACACCATGCCTCAGACTTACACCTTTGCCTCGTGGAACGTTAACGGCCTGCGCGCCGTGCTCAAAAAGGACCCGAGCTTTATCCAGATCGCGCAAGAACTCGACGTCGATATCCTGGCGCTGCAAGAGACCAAGTTGCAAGAAGGCCAGGTCGATATTGACCTGCCCGGCTATCACCAAACCTGGAGCTACGCCGAGCGTAAAGGCTATTCGGGCACTGCGGTCTTTAGCCGCCAGGAACCGCTGCGCGTGCTGCACGCCGACGCGCTGTTACCCTACGCCGGCGAGGGCGAGGCGGCCGAGCTCGTCGCCCAAGCCGCAACCGAGGGCCGCGTCTGTGCGCTCGAGTTCGACAAGTTTTGGTTTGTGGATGTCTACACGCCCAACGCACAAAACGAACTCGCCCGCATCGACGTGCGCATGGCCTGGGACGATGCCTACCGCGACTTTTTGAGCGCGCTCGAGCGCGAGACCGGCAAACCCGTCGTGACCTGCGGCGACTTTAACGTGGCGCACGAGGAGATCGACCTTAAGAACCCCAAGTCCAACCGCGGCAACGCCGGCTTTTCGGACGAAGAACGCGGCAAGTTTACCGAGCTGCTCAACGCCGGGTTTACCGATACCTGGCGCGCGGCAAACCCCGACGTCGAGGGCGTCTACAGCTGGTGGAGCTACCGCTTTAATGCCCGCAAGAACAACGCAGGCTGGCGCATCGACTACTTCCTGGTAAGCGACGCAATCGCCGACAACGTACGCGACACCGGCATCCGCGGCGACATCTTTGGCAGCGACCACTGCCCCGTCACCCTCACGCTAGAGCTCTAGCCCCAAGTAATTCCTGGGGGACAGAGAAAAACAGATCATGTGACCCCTCTCCCCCCTATAAGTTGCGGTGGAATAGTTCCTGTTTGGGCAGCAAATAGCCAAAAACGAGAACTATTCCACCGCAAGTTCGTGAGGAAACGCGAAATGCCTTACAGCCCGTATTTCACGACGACGCGGTTGATGCGACGGCACCAAGGCTTGTACAAGGCAGCCAAAAACACGCAGGTCGCGAGACCGTGTGTGATATCGAACGGCACTGCCGTGGCAAGACGCGCCACGGCACCCGCCCAAGTAAGCGGCTGTACAAATCCAATGATGTCATACGCGTTGATCACCACGCCGTACAGCAAACCCGAGGCAAAGCCATACGCCAACAGCGCCGGCATGCGCACGGTTCCATCCGCACGGTCAAACGCACCGGCATGCGCCAGCGCACCGCCAACATAGCCAACCAGGCCCCAGGCATACATCTGCCACGGTGTCCACATGCCCTGTCCAAAAAAGAAATTGCTGGTCAGCGCCGCCAGCGTGCCAACCATAAAACCATTGCGGCGACCAAGCGTCGCCCCCGCGATAATGGCGATGGCGCTCACCGGTTTAAAGTCGGGAATAGGCCCAAACAGGATGCGCCCCGCCGCCGCCAGCGCCGCCAGCACCAGCGTGGGCATAATCTGGCGCAAACCCGGACGAGATGCCTCGTAACCCGCAAAGAACAGCGCAAGCACCAGCGCCACTACAACCAGCATGGCAAGCGCCGCCTGCTCAATGCCCGCCAGCAACGCCGCAGTCATCACTGCCGGCACCGCTAACAACAGCGGGACCTCCAGTTTTGCGAGCAGGCGCGCGACGCGATAATCCGTCATCCCATCACGCCCTATAAAACACGTTGTCGGCAAAGAAGTCAGCCGGGGGCTCCATGCAGGCAATCTCGCCGTCAAACATCATGGCGACGTCGTCGGCTACCTGCTCGACAAAGTCCAAATCGTGCGTAGCCATGATGACGGTGCCGCCAGCCTTCGCATGGTCACGCAGGGCGCGGGCGATGATGCGGCGGCTCTCCAGGTCCAAGCCCTTCGTGGGCTCGTCAAGCAGCAGCAGCTCGGGGCCGATCAGCAGCAGCTTTGCCAGTGCAAGCAGCTGGCGCTGTCCGCCCGAGAGGTCGTAAGGGTGGCGCGTCTCCAGGCCCGCCAGACCCAGGCGCGCTGTCTGCTCCCGTGCTGCGGCCTCGTCGTATCCGCAGGTCGAGGCCCATTCCATCAGCTCATCGCGAACCGTCTCGGCAACCAGCAATGCTTTGGGATTCTGAGGCAGCAGCGCAGCCGAGGCCGCTCCGCGCACCATGCGGCCGCGCTGCAGCTTGGCGGTCTTCGCCAGCACCGAGAGTATCGTCGACTTACCGCATCCGTTGCCGCCCACGATCGCATGCACCGCGCCAGCCGAAAACGACGCACCGAGCCCACGCAGCACCCAACCGCCCGCGCGATCGTAGCGAAACCAGCCTTCCGACAGGGTGGTAGCCGACCCAGCGTGCATTTTTTGGAGTATTCTGCTTCCATCCGTGCGCGGGAAGGTTTCCGAGCCGTTCTCGAGCGACGTTTGCGCCACAAATTCGGACGATTTGTCCAATTCCGAACTTTTTTTCGCACTCGATACGTCCCCGGGCGGCTCCAGAGAACCCAAATTGTCCTCACGCCTGCTGAATACTCCTTTTTTTGCACATCGGATGGCACCCCACCCCAACATCTCATCGGAAAACAGCGATTCTCGGCGTCCCAAAGAAGCCATATCCGCCACCTCGTGCACGCGACCGCCCTCAATCCGGTACGTACACGTCGCATACTCGAGCATCGGCCGCGGCTGATGCGTCGCCACAACAACCGTGCAGCCCAGCTCGCGATTCACACGAAACAGTGCGTGCAGGAAATTCTTCTCCGCAACCGGATCAAGCTGAGACGTGGGCTCGTCGAGCAGCAGCACGCGCGGGCGCAACGCCAGCACAGCTGCCAGCGACAGCAGCTGCTTGCGTCCGCCCGAAAGCGTATCGGTATCGCGGTGGAGCCAATCCTCCAACCCAAAGAAATAGCTGGTCTCGGCTACACGACGGCGCATCTCGTCGCGCGACATGCCTAAGTTTTCCAAGCCAAACGCCATCTCGTGCCACACGGTCTCGCACACGATCTGGTTCTCGGGGTCCTGAAACACATAGCCCACGCGCTCCGCAGACGCGTGCACATCCATATCGGAAACGTTCTCGCCCAGCACGAGCAGTTCGCCAGTGCGCTCGCCCGCCGGAGCGATCTCGGGCTTGAGCAGCGACAGCAGCGTCGACTTGCCCGATCCGGTACCGCCAACAAGCAGTGCAAACGCACCTTGGGAAACACGCCAATCAAGCCCCTCGAGCACCGGTGCCTCGGCCCCGGGATAGGCAAAACTAAGGCCTCGCACCTCAATCGCCGGCGCGGCCGAGCCATATGCCACACCCGCCGACGAGCTCCTATCAAACCGAGCCATCAGCCAAACCTCTTCTCATCAATCGCGTGCAACGCACAAGGCAGCACCATCCAGGCAGCGTACACGACATAGCCCGGCCACGGCGCCGGCACCGAGAGCTGCGGATAAAACGAATACTGCGTCGTTGCGGTCCACGCCACTGCCACCGTGGCCACGCCAAACAGCGCAAGCCCAACCAGCGCGGCAACGTCGCTGCGCCCCAGTCGATACCGCGCATACGTCGTACGACGCGTCGCGGCGCCCCACCCGCGCGAGCGCATCGCGTCCGCGCGCTCCAGCGAATCTTCCATGCCCCAGCCCATCAATACGCTCGACGCCCGCAGGTGCGAGCGCACGGGGTCGGTGGGCGCGCGGCCCGGCACATCAATCGCATCCTGCACCGCCAGCACCGTACGACCGCGGCGCAAAAACTGCGGGATAAGCCTCATGCACATCGAGATCATGAGCGCAATCACCGGTGCGGCATTGCCCAGCAGCGCGAGTACCTTGTCGTATTCGAGCATCGACGCCGCGGCCTCAAACCACAGCACGCTCGCCACAAACAGCCCGCCCATGCACAGGCCGTATACCATGCTCTCCAGATACACCGCGCGCATGCCAATACGGAACAGCTCCGTCGAGCCCGAGGCGCTAAACAGCGGATTGACCAGCGCGATAATCAAAATCACCGGCAACTGCCAGCGGAGTGCGCCCAGCGTGCGGGCAGCCCCACGCGTCGCAAATCCATACGCCAGCCCGCCCGCAAGTGACAGCGCAATCAGCACCGGCTGCATCGAGAACATGGTGAGCCCCAGCGTCAGCACTATATAGAGTGCCGGCACAGCCGGATGCGACATCGAGAACGCCGCGACGGGCTCGCCGCCAAACTCCTCTTGTATGTTGTCCACGGGCACCCCCGTCCCCTCGCTCAAACGACAGCTCCACAGCACCGCCAACGCCGCACGCAAGCAGTACAAACGTCACGCCGGCGGCACCGACATCGGCCCTCACGCATCAATCGTTACGTGCTCAACATATGCCTGCGGTATCATATTGCGCCGTGTATCGTTTCCAAACACACGTCTCTATAACGTAACAGGAGATCACATGGACGCAACCGCAATTATCCTCGCCGCCGGCGAGGGCACCCGCATGAAGTCGAACCACTGCAAGGTTTCGCACAAGATCCTGGGCAAGCCCATGGTCCAGTGGATCGTCGACGCTACCATCAAGGCCGGCTGCAGCCGCGTCGTGGTCGTCATCGGCAGCCACGCCGACGAGATGCGCGCCCTCATCGATGGCGCCTACGCCAACAGCGCCACCAAGGTCGAGTGCATTGAGCAGACCGAGCGCCTGGGCACCGGTCACGCCGCGAAGGTCGCGCTCGAGGCCTGCGGCATCGCGCAAGGCCCCGTCGTGGTGCTCAACGGCGACCTGCCGCTCATCACCGCCGACACCGTCGCCAAGTTCGCGCAAACCGTCGCCACCGGCGAGCTCGCCTGCA
>CABUJN010000020.1:0-35165 GCA_902491935.1 uncultured Collinsella sp. | reverse complement strand
ATGCGGCCCGCGCAGCGTCGGCCGGTCCGCCGTTCGTTAGAACGGCGGAACTAAATCAACTTGAAGCCCTTGCGCTTGCCAACGGAGAGGGTGTCGCCCAGCTTGAGGGCGCTGGGATCGATGTTATAGCTCTTGGGAGCCACCGCCTTGCCGTTGATCTTGACGCCGCCACCGTCAATGTCGCGACGGGCCTGGCCGGCGCTCGCCGAAAGGCCCAGGTCCTTAAGCAGGCCTGCGAGGTAGATCTGGCCCTCGTCGTTGACGGTCAGCTCAACGTGCTTCTCGGGGAAGTCGGCAAGCTGGCCCTCCTTGAACACGCGGTCGAACTCGGCCTGAGCCTCGTCGCCGGCGCCGGCGCCGTGGTAGGTGTCGCACAGGTCGCGGCCCAGAGCGCGCTTGAGCTCATAGGGATCAGCAGAGCCGTCGGCCAGAGCAGCGTCGATCTTGTCGACCTCGGCCGGGGTGAGCGAGCTCGCCAGGCGGTAGTACTTGCCGATCATCTCGTCGGGGATGGACATGGTCTTGCCGAACATATCCTTGGGCGCGTCGGTCAGACCGATGTAGTTGCCATAGGACTTGGACATCTTACGTACGCCATCGGTGCCCTCGAGCAGCGGCATGGTGAGCGCGATCTGCGGCTCCATGCCCATCTTCTCCATGAGCTCACGACCAGCGAGCAGGTTAAAGAGCTGGTCGGTGCCGCCCATCTCCACGTCAGCCTTAATCATGACCGAATCGTATGCCTGCATCACGGGATACAGGAACTCGTGCAGGGCGATCGGCGTCTGAGACTGGTAGCGCTTGGTAAAGTCATCGCGCTCAAGGATGCGGGCGACGGTGAACTTGGAGCACACCTGCAGCAGGCCGGCCAGGTCCATCGACAAGATCCAGTCACCGTTGTGCACGATGGTGGTCTTCTCGGGATCCAGGATCTTCATGGCCTGGCTCACGTAGGTCTCGGCGTTGGCCTCGATCTGCTCCTGCGAAAGCTGCGGACGCGTGGAGTTCTTGCCCGAGGGATCGCCGATCAGCGCGGTGCCGTTGCCGATGATGAGGGTGACGTTGTGGCCCAGGTCCTGGAACTGGCGCATCTTGCGCAGCGGCACGGCATGGCCCAGGTGCAGGTCGGGGCTGGTGGGGTCGACGCCGAGCTTGATGTTGAGGGGCTCGCCCTTCTCAAGCTTCTTGCGAAGGTCGGCCTCGGGAACGATCTGCGCGGCGCCCGAGGTGATGATACGCATTTGCTCGTCAACAGACAGCATTGGGTATCCTCCTTTTGCTATAGCACCCTCACCGGATACGGCGGTGCTGGAAGTCCATAAACTCTCATATGATAACAAACTGACGCGACGCGGCACCTACGACAGGAAAATCCTCGTCCTGCCGCATGCGTCAATGGCAACTGGCAAACGTGTACCGTCACGCTCGACCAGATAGCGTACCTGCCGACGGCGCAAGCAGTCGCGGCAACGGACCTGTCCCGTCGCATCGGTAGCGCAGACGCCCTCGGCGGTCAGCAGGCAGTGCTCGCACACCATAAGCTCGGGACGGTCGGCGTCGACCGGACCCCAGACGCCGGGTTCAGCAGCCAGTTCGGCAATACGCTCCGCATCATTGCCGAGCAACTCGGCCGGCAAGTACACCCGCCCCGCACCGAGTCCGCGCAGCCAGGTAAGCGTGGCCCGATTCGCGCAGAACACCGGCGCCGCCACGTCAAACGTCACGCCCAGCTCGCGAGCGATCACCACCTGTCCCAGGTTGCGGCAGACAACGCGCCCGGCACGCTGCATCAGTGAGCGGGTCCAGTCAGCGTCACACGTGCGGCACACCTCGTCAAGCACCACAACAGCGTCGGACAAATCGAGTTCTCCGCGCGGGTCGGCATCCATCAGCTGCCAAGCAAAAACCATGCGAGCGGGAACCGCGCACTCCACCAACTCCGTCGACGCACCGCCATCCACCGTAACGCCCTCAAAGGGCAGTACCTCAACGGCACGCGCAACGGGCGCAATCGCATCCGCCTCGGCCCGCATGCGCTCCAACACCGCCGCCGTCTGATCCAACACGCCGGCGCTGCGAATCAGGTACACCTCGCAGCCCGTGTCAACCTTACGCTTGCAATGCACGACGACGCGCTCCCCCGCCGCGGCATCCACCGGACAGGGCACCTGCGGCCAGCGCTTGGGCACATCGGGACGCGCGTCGGCACCCGGATAGAACCGAATCTCGAGCGTGTCACCCGCCGCCACGGCGGCATCGAGCTCAACGGTCACCTCTTCGTGGCCAACGGCCACCAGGCGTCCCACGCGCACACCTTGGTTGATCGCACGCTCAAAGCTCATAAGCTCGGCACCCGAACGTCCTCGCAGGTACGCATCGGTAAACCCACGGTTAAACGACCTTCCCAGCTCGCGCTCGAGCTCTTCCACGGCACCGGGGTCCCACGCGCCGTCGCACAGCATATCGAGTGCCCGGCGCCACACCCGCACCACGTTGAATACGTAATCAGGGTTCTTCATGCGCCCCTCGATCTTGAGCGACGCCACGCCGGCATCTACAAGCTCGGGCAGATGCGCAATACCCAGATAGTCACGCGGGCACAGCAGGCGATCTCCCTCGACGGCGACAACGCTCTGTCCAGCCTCGTCCACCAGGTCGTACGCCAAACGGCACGGCTGCGTGCAGTCGCCGCGCATCGCCGAGCGCCCACGCCGCAGGGCCGAGAACTCGCACGCCCCCGAATAGCCGATGCAAATCGCACCGTGGCAGAATACCTCGATGGGCACGCCCGTGGCACATAGCGCCGCAATCTCGTCGACCGTCAGCTCGCGTGCCGTCGTCACGCGCTCGACCCCAAGCTCATCGGCGGCAAGCCGCACGGCGCTCTCGCTATGAGCGCCCGCCTGCGTGGACAGGTGAATCTCGACCCCGGGAATCGCCGCGCGCAGCGCGCAGGCCAACCCGGCATCGGCGACAATCAGAGCATCGGCGCCCAACTCCAGTGCATGAGCTCCCAACGCCACCGCGTCGGACAACTCATCGTCAAACACGAACACGTTGAGCGTTACGTACACACGCACGCCATGGGCATGCGCCACGGCGCAGCCGCGCGCAAACTCGTCATCCGTAAAGCCATGGGCGCTCACACGGGCGTTAAAGCCGCCCAACCCCGCATAGATGGCATCGGCACCCGCGGCGATGGCCGCAAGCATCTGGTCGAGTCCGCCCGCCGGCGCCAGCAGCTCGGGCAGCGCCGCACCGGCAGCATCCAATCCAGTCTCGTATTGTCCGCTCGGCCCCATCGTCCGAATCGCCATCGACATACTCCTTACCAAGGTATGCATTCACTCTGAAAAATGCCGTCTTCCAGCATACACGAGGCCTCGCGCGCCCCGTTTGGTTTATCGTGTAATAACTTATGTCCATCCTGCCCCGACGGCACATCCACCGTCCGGCACGACATACCTGGAGGTCAATATATGGGTCCTCGCCAACGACAGGGACGCAGCCGTTCAAAGACGCATGCTCTGCCCATAATCCTGCTCTCGTTTTTGGGCTTTTTGCTTATCGCGGGCGTGGCGTTTGGCATCGGCATGGTCGGCAACGTCAACCGCTGGCTGTCCGATCTGCCCGACTACACCGACGCCAACGCGTATCTGGTGAGCGAGCCCACCGAGATCGTCGACTGCAACGGCAACAAGATTGCGAGCTTCTACACGCAAAACCGCAAGTCCATCACCAAGGACGAGGTCTCCCCCTACGTGCTGCAGGGCACCGTTGACGTCGAGGACGAGCGCTTCTACGAGCACGGCGGTATCGACCTGTGGGGTATCGCGCGTGCTGCGGTGGCAACCCTCGGCGGCGGGCACGAAGGCGCCTCGACTATCACCCAGCAGCTGGTGCGCAACACCATCCTGCAGGAGGAGCAGTTCGACTCGACCATCGAGCGTAAGGTGCGCGAGGCCTACATCGCCGTCAAGATGGAGGACATGTACTCCAAAGACGAGATCCTCATGATGTACCTCAACACCATCTACTACGGTCACGGCGCCTACGGCATCGAGGCCGCAGCCGAAACCTATCTGTCCAAGAGCGCCGCCGACCTCACCCTGAGCGAGGCCGCACTGCTCATCGGCCTTCCCAACTCGCCCTCGCAGTACGACCCCACGGTCAACCCCGACCTGGCGCTGTCCCGTCGCAACAAGGTCCTTGACAACATGTTGCGCCTGGGCCACATCACGCAGGAGGAGCATGATGCCGCACAGGCCGAGCCCATCACCCTCAACGTGACCGAGATTTCGGGCAGCGGCGTCGACGTATACTCACAGCCCTACTTTGTCGCCTATGTTAAGCAGCTGCTGGAGCAGGAGTTCTCGACCGACGTGCTCTTTAAGGGCGGCCTGACCGTCAAGACCACCATCGACCCCACGATGCAGCAGGTGGCAGAGAATGCCGTCCGAGAGCAGCTCGACACGCTCTCGCTCGACGGCCTGGACATGGGCATGGTCGTCGTCGACCCCAAGACCGGCTACATCAAGTGCATGGTGGGCGGCTACGACTACAACGCCGACGAGAACCACGTAAACCATGCCACGGCCAAGCGTCCCGTCGGCTCCACCTTTAAGGCCTTTACGCTGGCAACTGCCATCCAAAACGGCATGAACCCCAACGTCACCCTCAACTGCAACTCGCCGCTCAAGGCCAAGGGCACCACGACCGAGGTCCAAAACTACGCCAACCATAGCTATGGCAACATCACGCTTAAGCAGGCGACGGCATACTCCTCCAACACCGGCTACATCCAGGTGGCGGAAGCCGTCGGCAACAGCAAGATCATCTCGCTCGTCAAAAAGCTCGGCATCGATCCCGCCAAGGACAACATCGAGGACGTTCCCGTCATGACCCTCGGCACCGGCTCGATCTCGCCGCTCGAGATGGCCGCCGCCTACGCGACGTTTGCCAACGGCGGCTACTATCGCCAGCCGATCGCCATCACCGAGATTGACTCTCGTACCGGTTCGGTGCTGTACCAGCACACCGACAATCCCTCACAGGTGCTTACCGAGGGCGAGGCCGCCGCGGTCACCGATGTTCTGTCCGGCGTCATGCAGGGCGGCGGTACGGGTGCTGCCGGTGCCCTGAGCGTCAACCAGCCCTATGCCGGCAAAACGGGCACCACCGACAACACCACCAACCTGTGGTTCTGCGGCTATACCCCGCAGCTGGCGTGCGCCCTGTGGACCGGCTATTCCGCGGGCGAGATCCCCATCCAAAAATACGGCACAGACCTGCTGGGCGACAGCACCAACCTGCCTGTCTTTAAGCGGTTTATGAACACCGTTCTGACCGGTACCGAGCGCGAGGAGTTTGCGACCGGAACGGCGCCCACCTATAAGAACAACAGCGTCTGGAAGTTCTACGGCACCAACAACACCAAGAAGACGGAGAACGACGACAAGGACAAGGACAAGGACGAGAACGAGGACGAAGAGGAAACCACCACTACAACGACTACCACGACGACCACGACCACCGAGACCACGGGCGGCGACACCACCGGCGGCACCGGTACGACCGGTGGCTCGACGGGCGGCTCCACCGGTGGTTCGACCGGCGGCGATGGCGGCACGCCTACGCCCACGCCCACGCCCACTCCCGACCCCTCGCCCACGCCTGACGATACGGTCGGCTAGAAATCATCCGGCCATAAGCAACAAGGCCCCCGAACAGCTTATTCAACTGCTCGGGGGCCTTTTAGTTTAAAGCGACCTGGCAGGCGGTCTTTATACCGGCAAACAAAAAGGGGGTACCGACCCTCGTCGATACCCCCTTACAGGCAACTATGTCAGCGCGCGCAGGGCCGAGCGCACGACCCGCACGCCTACTTGCGAGAATTGCTCAGCTTATTGATCAGCGCCTCGAGACGCTCGCCGTCCTCGGCCGTCTGGGCAATAACCAAAATCGTATCGTTGCCGGCAAGCGAGCCAAGCACATCGGGCAGCTCTGCCGCATCAACAGCGGCGGCGATGCCGGAAGCCGTGCCAGGCTGAGCCTTAATCATAACCAGATTATCGGTGCGCAGAACGCCCGTTACGAGCTCGGAAACCATACGCTGCAGGTGCAGGTCCTCTGCCAGAACATAGATGCCCTCAGGGAGCTTACGCAGCCCCATATCGGCAATATCGCGAGAGACAGTCGCCTGCGTGCAATCAAAGCCCATAGCGCGGAGCTCATCGACCAGCACGCGCTGCGTGCGGACGTCCTTATTGCGCACAATATCTCTAATGGCATCCTGGCGCCCATTGCGTTTTTTAGCCATACAAACCCTCTCTCCAAAAGATGGCGGAGACAATCAATCAGTGATTGAATAGTTTAACGCTATTTGAAGGCTTTTGTGTATAAGAACGCATTTCGAAACAATTCTATGCAAATTTGTTTCGAAATGAGCCGTTTAGGAGGTTTTTGCGCCCGTCCGGTTAAGAAAAGCTGCCAGATGCGTACACATCACGCAGCGCGCGGGCTTGGCGCTGGCGATCGGCCCAAACAACAGACCAAGTCCCCGATGGTTATCCTTGAGCGCGGCGACCATCTGACGGGTTCGAGGCGCCTCGAGCATATCACGCATGCGGGCGGAACGCTCGATTGACGACACTCCATGCGGGCTCAGACACAAGTTCTCGATGCAGGCGACCAGTCCGGCAAAGTAGAACTTTTGGCTTGCCAGCTTGAGCCGACCACCGCTATCTGCTTCCGAGAGTGAGTCCGCAAGCTCGTCGAGCGCTCGAGTGTCATCGGATATTCTGGCATACATGGTGGGATCAAAGGCATCTGTAAGCTTAGGTGCCACCGCGTGGAAACAAGCGTCGCCGCAGCCGGACACGAATCGTGCCTGCGAGAGCGCATAAGCCATAAACTCAACCGTACGGTACGCCTTGCCACGCGACAGGCATGCTTCAAACAGCGGACGGCTATACATCACGCCAGAGGTCTGAGCGACTAGGCCGCCCAAAATCAACTGAGGCAGCCCGGCCACCATCGAAGATTTGCCATCAATGGAAATATGAGTAGCATCCAAGACGCGCGAATGACGCTCGCGATGCGCATCGTATCGATCGAGCGACACCGAGGGGAGCACAATGTCTGCCGCAGTATCGCACGCGATATCGACCATCTTGGAAAGGGCCTGCGGAGCAAACCACTCATCGGCGTTCATGGCGATGATGTGAGAGCCGCGCGAGGCATCAAAACCGGCACGAAGACAAGCGCCGCGCTTCGCGTCCTCGACATCAATCAAATCAATATGGATGTCCCTGTCGGCAGCAACTTGAAGCGAATGGCGCACACCGGGCGCAGCATCGCGGCAGACAACGACAATCTGCAAATCATAGAGGTCTTGGTTCTGGATACTCTCGAGCGCACGCATCGCATAGCTGGGCGAACCTTCTACTACAAGGATCACCGAAAGTCGCGGATGCGAGCCACGTCGAACCAAGTTATCCGTCCTCTCGACAGCAATGAATCAAACTGTCGTTCATGGTACACCCCGGCAATAAAAGCAATGAGACACCGGTTGCACTGCACGCCAAGAACAGATGTTGCACACGCGCAGCCCACAGATGACAGGTGCCGACGAACGGCGCGTCGAGCCCTCCCCTAGTCGAGCACGACAAGCTCGGCGGGATCGTAATCCACGCCCATAAACGTAAGGCCGCAGGCAGGAGCCGTGGGGCCCGCAGCGGTACGATCGCAAGCATCGATGACCTCGCGCATCCACTCGGGTTCACGGCGATGCATGCCAATCTCGACAAGCGTGCCCACGATCGTGCGGACCATCGAATGCAGAAACGCATTGCCCTCGATGGTAAACGTCAGGATGTCCTCGCCAAACGCAACCTCATGGCCAAACTCGGCACGCATCACGCAGCGGTGCGTGGGCTTGCCCACGGCAGACGCCACCTTGCAAAAGCTCTTGAAGTCCTGCTCGCCCAGCAGCGCGGGACAGGCCGCAGACATCGCCTCAACATCCAATGGGTAGCGATGCCACCACACCGCACCGCGCGAAAGCACAGGGCGCGCGTCGCGATCGGCAATACGGTACGTATACGTACGGGAACGCGCGTCAAAACGTGCAGAAAAGCCTTTACGGGCCCTGTAAACCTCGTTTATGGCGATATCTTTGGGCAGCAGGGCATCCATGGCCCTCAGCCACCTACGGCGCGTACACGCGAGCTCAGCGTCCGTTACGGGCACACTAATGTACTGCGCCACCGCATGCACGCCGGCATCGGTGCGCCCTGCGCACGTCAGGTCGATCGGACGGCGCAGGAGCGTCTCGATAGCGCGGCGCAGCTCGCCCGCAACCGTCGTCTGGCCAGGCTGCTCGGCAAAGCCGCTATAGGACGAGCCATCGTAGGCCACGCGGAAAACGAGCGTGGCATCGAGCTCAGGAATCGAATTGAAATCAGACGGCGCGGTCATGGGCGCTCCCTACAAACAAGCAACGGTATTGCGACAAAAAAAGAGGGGTACGCGAACGTACCCCTCGAATATAGCCTATGCAGACGGAATGTCTACTCAGCGGTCTCCTCAGCAGGAGCCTCCTCCACGGCCTCGACCTTCTTGGGAGCAGCGGCCTTCTTGGGGGCCGGAGCAGCCTTCTTGGCCTTAGGCGTGCAAGGCTCGGTGACGAGCTCCATGATAACGATGGGAGCGTTGTCGCCCTTACGGTTACCGAGCTTCATGATGCGGGTGTAACCGCCGTTGCGGTCCTGCCACATACCCTGAGCAGCCTTGTCGAAGATCTCGGCAACGAGCTGCTTATCGCCGAGCTTGGCGATAGCCAGACGACGAGAGTGCAGGTCGCCCTTCTTGGCCCAGGTGATGATCGGATCGACGACCGAACGCAGCGCCTTAGCGCGAGTCTCGGTGGTCTTGATGCGGTCGTTCTCGAAGAGGGCCTTAGCAAGGCTCTTCTTCATGGCCTTGGTGTGGCTCGCATCGGTGCCGAGCTTCAGGCCCTTCTTAACGTTGTGACGCATGGTCTAGTTTCTCCTCAAATATGCGAAGCATTAAGCCTTCAGGCTCAGGCCCATGGACTCAAGCTTGTCCTTCACTTCCTCGATCGACTTAACACCGAAGTTACGGATGTTGAGCAGATCGTTCTCCGAGAACTCAACGAGCTGACGGACCGAGTGAATGCTGGCGCGCTTAAGGCAGTTGTAGGAACGGACGGAAAGGTCCAGATCCTCGATCTGCTTGTCCAGCTCGGCGTTGTCGTTGGTGACCTCGGGAGC
Organism: uncultured Collinsella sp.; assembly: GCA_902491935.1. Taxonomy (GTDB): domain Bacteria; phylum Actinomycetota; class Coriobacteriia; order Coriobacteriales; family Coriobacteriaceae; genus Collinsella. The sequence goes on along the minus strand of CABUJN010000020.1, from coordinate 25,872 downwards.
GAAGATCGAAGCCTCCTCCTCGACCTCGGGGGTCTCGGCAAGGTTCATAAAGGCGGCCATATGCTGGTTGATGATATTGGCAGCCTGGACCACGGCGTCGCGCGGGGCGATGGAGCCGTTGGTCTCGATCTCGAGGACAAGGCGGTCGTAGTCGGTGTGCTGACCGACACGGCAAGCCTCAACGAGCTTGGCGCAACGGGAAACCGGCGAGTACAGCGAGTCGACGTGGATCACACCGATGGGATCGTTGTCGCGCTTGTTTGCCTCGCCAGAAACATAGCCGCGGCCATAGCCGATGCGCATGCTCATGGTGAGATGGCCACCCTCGGTGAGCGTAGCAATGTGCTGCTCGGGGTTGACCAGCTCAAACTCGGACGGAATAAAGAAGTCCGCACCGGTGACCTCGCAGGGGCCGTCAACCGAGATGGTGGCGGTCGCCTCGTCGGTCGTGCCGAGAGCCCTGAAGACAAGACCCTTGACATTCAGGACGATGTCGGTGACATCCTCGACCATGTTAGGGATGGTCATGAACTCGTGCTGCGCACCATCGATCTGAATAGCCTCGACGGCGGCACCCTCGAGCGAGGACAGAAGAACGCGACGAAGGGAGTTACCCAGCGTATCGCCGTAACCACGCTCGAGCGGCTCGACGGAGACACGAGCAGACGTCTCGTTGATCTCTTCGACCTGAACCTGAGGCCTAATGAATTCTGACATGTATTACCTCCAGCCTCAGCAGCCCGGATGGACTACTTAGAGTAGAGCTCGACGATGAGCTGCTCGTTGATATCACCGCTGATCTGCTCACGCGTCGGCAGAGCGAGCACGTTACCAGACAGCTTCTCGATATCGACCTCGAGCCAGCCAGGGACCTCAAAGCGCTCGGAGGAAATCAGGGCCTCCTTGATGGGGAGGAGGTCACGGAACTTCTCGCCGACAGCGACGACGTCGCCGGCCTTGACGCGGTAGGACGGGATGTCCACGCGCTTGCCGTTCACGGTGAAGTGACCGTGACGGACGGACTGACGAGCCTCTTTGCGGGTGCGGGCGAAGCCAAGACGGAAGACGACGTTGTCGAGGCGAGACTCAAGGATGATCATGAGGTTCTCACCGGTGACGCCGTTCATCTTGCGGGCCTTGTTGAAGTAGCCGTGGAACTGCTTCTCCAGAACGCCATAGATGAACTTGACCTTCTGCTTCTCGCGCAGCTGCATGCCGTACTCAGATTCCTTGCGACGGCGCTTGGGCTGACGGATAGATTCCTTCTTGCTGCTGTAACCGAGCTCAGCGGGATCGATCCCGAGCTGACGGCAGCGCTTAAGAACAGGAGTCCTGTCGATTGCCATATTGATACGATCCTTTCAGTTACACGCGGCGACGCTTCTTGGGGCGGCAGCCGTTGTGCGGAATGGGGGTCTTGTCCTGGATGCTCGAGACCTCGAGGCCAGCAGCCTGGAGGGAGCGGATGGCGGTCTCACGACCGGAGCCGGGGCCCTTGACGAAGACGGAAACCTTCTTCATACCGTGCTCCATGGCCTGCTTGGCAGCAGCCTCGGCAGCCATCTGGGCAGCGAACGGCGTGGACTTACGGGAGCCCTTGAAGCCCACCTGGCCAGCCGACTTCCAGGAAATGACGTTGCCCTGGGGATCGGTGATCGAAACGATCGTGTTGTTGAACGTAGAACGAATGTGAGCCTGGCCCACGGAAATGTTCTTACGGTCCGCGCGCTTCAGACGGGCAGCGCGAACGTTCTTCTTAGCAGTAGCCATCTATCTAGCGCTCCTTATTTCTTCTTCTTAGCACCGATCTGACGCTTCGGGCCCTTGCGGGTACGAGCGTTAGTGTGGGTGCGCTGGCCGCGGACCGGGAGGCCCTTGCGGTGACGAAGGCCGCGGTTGCAGCCGATGTCCATAAGGCGCTTGACGTTCTGGTTGCGCTCACGGCGGAGGTCGCCCTCAACCATGATCTGGTTCTTATCGATATAATCGCGGATGGCGTTAACCTCATCCTCGGTGAGGTCCTTAACGCGCGTATCCACGTTAACGTTGCACTCGACGCAGATCTTCGTCGCAGTGGTGCGGCCGATGCCGTAAATGTAGGTCAGACCGATCTCAACGCGCTTCTCACGCGGGAGGTCGACACCATTAATACGGGCCAACGTAGTCTCCTCTCTTAACCCTGACGCTGCTTATGACGGGGGTTCTCGCAAATGACGAGGACCTTGCCATGGCGCCTAATGATTTTGCACTTATCGCACATCTTCTTGACCGAAGGACGTACCTTCATCGTTCTTCCTTTCGGTAGCGCTCAAACTACTTCCCTACTATCTACTCGCCCAGCCGCAGGCGTTTAAAACTATGGCTGGTCTTCACACACAATCCGACCGTAGGTTGAGCTAAGCCTGCAGCCGGAAATGGAGTGCGTGTATGCGTGCCGCTATTTATAGCGATAGGTGATGCGGCCGCGGGTCAGGTCGTACGGGGAAAGCTCCACGACAACCCTGTCACCGGGGAGAATGCGGATGTAATTCATTCGGATCTTGCCAGAAATGTTGCACAGAACCGAATGACCGTTCTCGAGCTCGACCTTAAACATGGCATTAGGCAGCGGTTCCTTTACCGTACCCTCGAGCTCAATTGCGTCTTCCTTCTTCACAAGCAATCATCTTTCTCTAGAAAACGACAGCGATTGAGTATTCTACAACACGTATGCACGCATCGTAATAACTTCGTAATGGCTCCACAACTAAGTGGAACTTGTTACATTTCTCCGCCCCGCAAGGAACACCAGGCACCTTGCGCATCCGTGGTGAGAATCACCGGACCGTCATTGGTAATGGCGACGGTGTTCTCGTAGTGCGCGGCGGGCAGGTGGTCGTTGGTCGTAACAATCCAACCGTCGGAGCCCGTGCTCACATGGTTGGAACCCATCGTAACCATCGGCTCAATGGCAATGACCATGCCGGCCTGGAGGCGAACGCCCCTCCCCTTCTTTCCATAGTTAGGAACGTTGGGGTCCTCGTGCATCACGCGACCAATGCCATGGCCCACATAATCACGAAGTACGCCGTAACCGTGAGACTCGGCGAGGGACTGAACGGCATAACCGACGTCCCCGATATGGTTACCGGGAACAGCCTGCTCGATGGCAGCCTTAAGGCAATCGCGCGTGACCTCGCACAAAGCCTTGGCTTCGGGCGTGGGGGTGCCGACGAAAAACGTCCAAGCGTTATCGCCGACCCAACCGTCGACAACGGCTCCCGTATCGATGGAGATGATATCGCCATCGCGCAGGATCATGTCGGGGTTGGGAATACCGTGGACCACGGCATCGTTGATCGATGCACAAATGGTCCCCGGGAACCCGCCGTAACCCTTAAAGGCCGGGGTGCCGCCATGCATGCGGATAATCTGCTCCGCGAGCTGATCGAGCTCAAAAGTCGAAACGCCGGGGCGCACCATGGCTCCAACGTGGCGGAGCGCCATCTTAGATAGCGCTCCTGCCTTCTTCATCTGCTCGATTTGCGTTGCAGACTTAATCTTGATCATAGACCGAGAGCCTCTTTGACATCCCCGTACACGGTCTCGCGAGCCTGGTCACCGTTGACCGACTTGAGCAGACCCTGGCCACGATAGTAGTCGACGAGCGGACTCGTGGACTTCTCGTAGACGTCGAGACGGTTCTTGATGGTCTCGGGCTTGTCGTCGTCGCGCTGATACATCTCGCCTGCGCACTTGGGGCAGGTAGCATCGGCAGCGGTGCCGGTGTAACCGCAGGCGCGGCAGGTGCGACGCGAAGACAGACGATCGATAATGACCTCGGGGGCCACATCGACCAGAAGGGCACAGTCGATCTCGCGACCCATGGCGGAAAGCTCGGAATCGAGCGTCACAGCCTGGGCGGTGTTGCGCGGGAAGCCGTCGAGGATGAAGCCCTGTTGGGCGTCATCGGCGGCAAGGCGCTCCTTGACAAGGTCGATCACGAGCTGGTCGGGAACGAGCTCGCCAGCGTCCATGTACTTCTTAGCCTGAATACCAAGCTCGGTGCCACCCTTGACGGCAGCACGCAGCAGGTCGCCCGTGGAAATATGGGCGACGCCAAACTCGGCGACGAGCTCCTGTGCGACGGTGCCCTTACCGGCACCCGGAGCTCCGAGCAATACGAGGTTCATGAGCAATCCTCCTCTAGCCTATTTAAAGAATCCATCGTAATCATACATCTTGATCTGGCCTTCGAGCTTATCGACCGTGTCGAGCACGACGCCGACCATGATGAGGATGGACGTGCCGCCAAATGCCTGGATCAGATGGTTACCCGTGAAGGAGAAGATGATCGAAGGCACGATGGCGATGAGCGCCAAAAAGACAGCGCTGGGAAGCGTAATCTTGTTGAGCGCGTTCTTGATGTAGGCCGCGGTAGCCCTACCCGGACGCACGCCCGGAATAAAGCCGCCCTGCTTCTTAAGGTTGTCGGCCGTGTCATCGGGGTTAAACACCATGGAGGTGTAGAAGTACGCGAAGAACACGATGAGGACAACATTAAGCACCCAGTTGAGCCAACCGGTCGAAAGCGCAGAGGCAACTGCCTGGATCCAGCCGATGCCGGGGAAGAACACGGCAATCTGAGCCGGGAAGTACAGCAGCGCCGAAGCGAAGATAATCGGCACGACACCCGCGGTGTTGACCTTGATGGGCAGGTAGGTGGTCTGGCCACCCATCATGCGACGGCCCACGACGCGTTTGGCGTAGGAGACCGGGATGCGGCGCTGGCCGCGCTCAAGGAAAACAATCAGCGGGATAACCAGCAGGATGATGGCGCAGATGATCACCATGGTGATGATGCTACCGGCATTGCCCTCGGTGCTGGAGAAGATAGCCTGCGGCAGACCGGCCATGATGTTCGCAAAGATGATCAGCGACATGCCATTGCCGATACCGCGCTGGGTGATGAGCTCACCAATCCACATGATCAGCATGGCGCCCGCAGTGAGCGTACCGACGATCATGAGGTCGAAGATGATCTCGGGAGCGCCGGCGCCATTAAAGCTGATGCCGAAGCTCTTAAAGAGGAAGAGGTAACCCACGGAGTTGAGGATTGCCAGAGCCAAGGTGAGGTAACGCGAATACTGCGTAATCTTGGTCTGACCGACCTCGCCCTCGCGGGCAAGCTCATGCAGGGAAGGCACGACGGCCTGGAGCATCTGGAGGATGATCGAGCTGGTGATGTAAGGCATGATGCCCAGCGAAAACACCGACACATAGCTCAAAGCGCCGCCAGAGAAAAGATTCAGGAGGGCCATAGCACCTGCGGCGACCGAATTGTTATCGGTCGAGAAAAGGCCCAGCATCCCCTGGAAGGGAATGCCGGGCACAGGAACGTGCGCACCAATGCGGTACACGACGAGCATAGCTATGGTAAAAAGAATCTTTTCGCGCAATTCTTTGATGCGGAAAGCATTCTTAAGACCATTTAGCACGGCAGCTCGACCTTTCCGCCAGCGGCCTCGATCTTGGCCTGCGCAGAAGCACTGACCTTGTCGACCTTGACCGTGAACTTCTTGGTGAGCTCACCATTGCCGAGCACCTTGACGGGCTCGAACTCGCTCTTGGTGATGCGAGCGGCCTTAAGAGCGGCACCGTCGATCACAGCGCCGTCCTCGAACTTGCGCTCGAGACGCTCAACGTTAACAGCGGTGTACTCGATACGACGGGGGTTGCGGAAGCCCGGAAGCTTGGGCAGGCGCATAGCCAGCGGAGTCTGGCCACCCTCGAAGCCGGCACCCTTGGTGCCACCAGAGCGAGAGCCCTGGCCCTTCTGACCGCGGCCAGAAGTGGTGCCGTGACCCGAAGAATTGCCACGGCCGACGCGCTTGCGGTTCTTGGTGGAACCGGGCGCGGGAGTAAGATCGTGAAGCTGCATTTGCTACTCCTCTACAATCTCGACAAGGTGCTTGACCTTGAAGATCATGCCGCGGACGGACTCGTTGTCAGCAATCTCGCGAACCTCGCGGATCCTGTGGAGACCGAGGGCACGGACAGTACGGACCTGGTCCTGCTTGCAACCGTTGGTGCTGCGGACCTGCTTGATCTTGATGGTGTCAGCCATGCTTAGTTCTCCTTACCGACGAACATCTCGGAGACCGTCAGGCCACGGCGAGCCGCGACGTCCTCAGGGCTGGAGAGCTCCTTGAGGCCCTCGACGGCAGCCTTGATGATGTTGAGGCCGTTGTCGGTACCGAGGGACTTGGACAGGACGTTCTTGATGCCAGCAAGCTCGAAGAGGGGACGCACAGCGCCGCCGGCGATAACGCCGGTACCCTCGACAGCGGGCTTGATGATGATGCGGCCGGCACCAAAGTGACCGAGAACCTCGTGCGGAATGGTACCCTGATCGGTCACCGGCACGTGGAACATGTTCTTCTTGGCATCGAGAGACGCCTTGGAGATGGCCATGGGCACCTCAGCGGACTTGCCCATGCCAACGCCGACGTTGCCCTTGCCGTCGCCAACGACGACGAGAGCGACGAGGCTCATGCGACGACCGCCCTTGACGGTCTTCGACACGCGGTTGATGTAAACGACGCGCTCCTCGAACTCGGAGGCCTCGCGCTGCTGCTTCTGATTACGAGCCATGTGCTACATACCTCCTAGAACTCGAGACCGGCGGCACGAGCACCGTCGGCGAGGGCCTTGACGCGGCCATGGTAGATACGGCCACCGCGATCGAAGGCGACCTTGGTGATGCCGGCCTCGATGGCGCGCTTGCCAACGAGCTGACCGACCTTCTCCGCAGCCTCCTTGTTCGAGGTGTGGGTGCCCTTGAACTCGGCCTCGAGGGTCGAGGCAGAGACGAGCGTCAGGCTGGAACCCTTGCTGTCGTCGATGATCTGGGCATAGATGTTGGCGTTAGTACGGGTCACGCGAAGACGCGGACGCTCGGAGGTACCCGAGACCTTGCCGCGAACACGACGCTGACGACGCTTGAGGCCTTCCAGCTTCGCCTTATGCTTGTTCATACGTAAACTCCTAAAAAGGTTGATCTTGCCAGCACCTGACGGGGTGCTGGTCTTATGCGAGTGAGTCGGTTACGACTACTTGGCGGCCTTACCCAGCTTGCGGCGGATGTGCTCGCCAACGTAGTGGATACCCTTGCCCTTGTAAGGCTCGGGAGGACGATGGCCGCGGATCTCAGCGGCGATCTGACCGACCTGCTGCTTGTTGATACCCTTGACGTTCACGTGGGTGTTGTCAGGAACCTCGAAGGTGATGCCCTCGGGAGCCTCGACGATCACGGGGTGCGAGAAGCCCAGGGAGAACTCGAGGTTCTTGCCCTTCTGCTGCACGCGGTAACCGACGCCGGCGAGCTCGAGCTTCTTCTCGAAGCCCTCGGAAACGCCAACAACCATGTTGTGGATGAGGGCACGGGTGAGGCCGTGGCGGGCACGGGTCTCACGCTCGTCGTCGGGACGGGAAACGGTGAGGACGTTGTCCTCGACGTTGATAGCGAGCTTCTCAAAGACATCGAGCTCGAGCTGGCCCTTGGGGCCCTTGACGACAACGTTGTTGCCGTTGACTGCCACTTCGACTCCGGCGGGAATCTGGACAGGCTTATTACCGATACGAGACACGGTGATCTCCTTTCCTTCTACCTACCGAGCGAATTACCAGACGTAAGCGATGATCTCGCCGCCGACGTTGTGCTTGCGAGCATCGCGGTCGGTCATGACGCCATGGCTGGTGGAAATAATGGCGGTACCAAGGCCACCGCGGACGCGGGGCATGTCGGCAACGCCGGTGTACTTACGCAGGCCCGGCTTGGAAATGCGGCGGATGCCGTTGATGACCTTAGCCTTCTTGGGACCATACTTAAGCGTGATGTGCAGAGTCTTCTGGGGAACGGTGTCCTCGACATCGTAGCCCTCGATGTAGCCCTCCTCGTGCAGAACACGAGCGATCTCGACGAGCTTCTTGCTGCTCGGCATGGAGACCGTGGCCTTGTTCACAGAGTTAGCGTTACGGATGCGCGTAAGCATATCTGCGATCGGGTCTGTAAGGTTCATACAGATTCTCCTTCGTTCTTGATGAACACGTGCTCTTGGTTCTTCGCCGCCCTTAACGGCAAAGCCTTTTTAGCGCGTTTTCCCTGTTCCAAACTGATGCTTGAAACGCCGGTAGTGACTTACCAGCTGGCCTTCTTAACGCCGGGAAGCTCGCCCTTGAGTGCAAGCTCGCGGAAGCAGACACGGCACAGGCCGAACTTGCGGTACACAGAGTGCGGACGGCCGCAGCGCTGGCAGCGCGTGTACTCACGAGTAGAGAACTTCTGCTTGCGATTGCACTTGACGATCATCGATGTCTTAGCCACTTATATCCTCCTCACATAGAGTATTGTTCGCCCCAAGCGCCGCCCCCTTGTGGGAACGGCGCTTATAGGGCAGGTGAACCTATTTCTTGAACGGGAAACCGAAGGCGTCCAGAAGGGCCTTGGCCTCCTCATCGGTGTTGGCGGTGGTCACGAAAGTGATGTCCATACCACGCTGGTGATCGACGGAGTCGAAGTCGATCTCGGGGAAGATGAGCTGCTCGGTGACGCCCATGGAGAAGTTACCACGGCCGTCGAAGCTCTTGGCGGAGATGCCGCGGAAGTCGCGGATACGGGGGATCGCGACGGAGGTCAGACGATCGAAGAACTCCCACATACGGTCGCCACGCAGGGTAACCTTGCAGCCGATCGGCATACCAGCGCGCAGGCGGAAGGTAGCGATGGACTTGCGGGCACGGGTGATCATCGGCTGCTGGCCGGTGATGGCGCGCAGGTCGCGCACGGCACCGTCGATGGCCTTGGAATCGGTAGCGGCCTCGCCGACACCCATGTTCACGACGATCTTCTCAAACTTGGGGATCATCATGACGTTCTCGTACTGGAACTTGTCCTGAAGCTGCTGCTTGACCTCGTTGTTGTACTTGGTCTTCAGACGCGGCACATACTTCTCTTCTGCCATTGTTCACTCCTTCTTGGGGTTTTAAGCACGGGGCGTGGCCACGATGGGTTGTCCTCGTGCCTCCTGGCTGCATCCGCGCCGCTCATGGCATTTCGCGGTTTGGACTCGACGCAGCAGGAGCCGACAAAACAATCGGTACTATACGCGCATCGGGAGCGTATTTCCAGAAAAACCTCGTCTGCCTGCACAACTCCACAACTCCCCCGCACAAATGGGTCCCAAAAAGCAGTTGCGGTGAAATAGTTCCTGGCTGACCGCCCGTCAGGCTTATCTAGGAACTATTTCACCGCAACTTATTGATGGGGATGCGACTAGCGCTTGCGGGGGACGAGCTTGGTGCGGCGCAGGTGGATCATCTCGGCGGCAATGGAGATAGCGATCTCTTCGGGATCCTCGGCCTCGATGGCAACGCCGATCGGCAGGTGCAGCTCGTCGATCTGGTCCTGCGTAAAGCCCTCCTGCTCCAGGCGGGCGCGCACAAAGGCCGTCTTGCGACGCGAGCCCAGGCAGCCCAGATAGGCGGGTTTGGCACGCATGGCCTGAATCACCACGTCGATATCGGACTTGTGACCCGCCGTGGCGACGACCACCAGGTCGCGCGGGCCGATGGGGCACTGCTTGCTCAGGCTCTTGTAGTCGACCAGACGACGGTCGTAGACACCGGGCACCCAATCGGGGGTCAGCGTGCCGGGGCGGTCGTCGCACGCCACGACGGCAAAGCCCGCCGCCGTAAGCACCCGCGCCGTCGCGGCGCCCACGTGGCCGCAGCCAAAGATATAGGTCAGGCCCTCGGGGCAGAGCGTCTCGATGTGCGCCGCGGGAATCTCAGAGGCCGCGTTGGTGTAGGTGACCTTACTCCCCTCCTCCACCAGCGAAAGCCCGGGGCAGCCCGCAATGGTGCGGCGCGATTCCTCGCCATGGTACTCGGCCACATCGCCCTCGAGCGCGCTCGCGATAAACGGTTCAAAGTCGATGACGAAGTCGCCGATGCGCCGATAGGCCAAGACGTCGGCAACCGACTGGAGCAACGGTACCTTGGTCGCGTCCAGGTGTAGATAGCACAGGCAGATGGCTCCGCCGCAGATCATGCCGGTATCGGAGTTCTCGCCGCCCATGGTGTAGCGGACCAGACGCGACTGTCCCGCGCTCAGGAGTTCGCGCGCCTCATCCAGCGCAAAGAGCTCAATCTTGCCGCCGCCGATAGTGCCCGCCTGGCCACCGTCGGCAAAGACGGCCATCCAGGCGCCCACACCGCGCGGCGACGACCCCGCCGTGCCGGCCACGGCCACGAGCTCGCACGTCTCGCCAGCACGCAGGGCGGCAAGCGCAGCATTCACCACATCGAGCTTTTCCATTGCAATTTCCTATCCCTGGAATACACCGGTGAGCATGGCGAGTGCCTCGAGCACACCGCCGCCGACCGACGTCGCCTTGTCCGAAATGTAGTTGATATAGCTGGCATCGCCACGCGGATCGACATCGGCGCATTTAAAGCCCTCAGTCACCTGCACGCCGTTCGCCAAAAGCCCGCGCAGACAGCCATCGATCTGCGTGCACATGGGCGAATCGCCCGCGTAGCCAATCACGTCTCCGGCGCTCACTATGTCGCCGATCGCATGGTCGGACCTAAACACGCCAGCAGCGGGGCTGTGGATAACACGCTCTTTGCCATATCCGGCGATGACGCCCGGCACGCCCGTGTTGGGCTGGGGCGAACCTTGGGTAATGACACGGCCCAGGAAATGGCCGCGCATGGTTTCGATCACGGCGTCGCAGTCAACCGGCGCGGTAAAGCCCGGCCCCACGGCGATGACGGCAGGCGCCATGTCGCGCGTGGTGCCCAGATTGCGCTTGGCCAGAATCGCGTCGACCACAGCCGCGGGTTTAAGCTCATCGAGCATCTTGGCCTGGGGGTCCACCACAATGGCGACGTCTCCAGCCTCGGTAATCGCAAGCGCCTCAGCCGGCGTCTGCGCCAAGCGAGCGCGAATGCCTTCGACCTCGACCTCGCCCAAGCGAATGGCCTCGCAAAAACTGATTGTGCGACGGATGCACGTGGGAACCGCGATATCGGCCATGACGACCGACACGCCGGCGCGCACCAAACGGGCAGCGACACCCGTGGCGATATCGCCGGCGCCGCGAACATAAACGAGCATTCCCGGGGCACCTCCCTGTGCTACGGTTTGAGCAGAGCAAAAGCGGTTCGACCGCTACTCTGATGATTATTTATTATCACAGTATTATACGGCGGTGAACAGATGGAAACGGTTAGCGGCAATCTTGCCTCCGCGCTCAAGATCGAGCCGGGGATTACCGCGATTATCGGCAGCGGTGGCAAGTCGACCTTGCTAAAGACGCTCGGCCTTGAGCTTATGCGCGCTGGCGGCCGCGCGCTCCTCTGCACCACCACGCATATGTTTCCCGTCGCCGGCGTGCCATGGGAAGGGTCGAGTCGTCGCCTGGACGCCGCACCTTGGAAGCCGGGGGCCCTGCATGTTCCCGGCTGCACCTGCGAGGCATGCGCTGGCATGAGCCGCGGAAGCATCTGCCAGGCGGGTGTTTTGGACCCGGAGACAGGCAAGCTCTCCGCCCCCGCCGAGCCGCTCAACGAGCTGGCACAGCGCTTTGACTATGTGTTGGCCGAGGCGGACGGCAGCAAGCGACTCCCGCTCAAGGCCCACGCCACCTGGGAGCCGGTGATTCCCGCCGCCACGGCAAACGTTGTCTGGGTCGTCGGCGCCACGGGGCTGGGCAAGCCCATCGCCGAGGTCGTCCACCGCCCCGAGCTCTTCTGCGAGCGCTGCGGCTGCGAGCCCACCGACACTGCCGCCCCAGAGCGCGTCGCCCAGGTGCTCAATGCCGAGATGCAGGCGCTGGGACTCAGCACCGCACGCGTCATGCTCAACCAAGTCGACACGCTCAGCGACCCCACGATGGCCGACCGCTTCGAGGCAGCCCTCGGCCGCCCCCTCATCGCCAGCAGCCTCAAGTAGCCGGCCCCATCTCGTCAGTTGCGGTGAAATACGGACTGTTTGGCCGCCAAACGGCCGCAAACAGTCCGTATTTCACCGCAACTGCGGAGGGGACACGGCATCTTTGCTGCTAGCGAGGGACGTAGCGACCGGGTTGGGCTCCGGTGGGCTCGCCGTCGCGCGCAGCCAGCACGCCGTTCACAAACACAGCCTTGGCGCGGCCATGTGCCTCAAAACCCTCGAGCGGCGTGTAGTCCACGGCCTGATGCTGCGTCGCGGCACTGATCGTCCAGCGTGCCTTGGGATCCCACACGCACACATCGGCATCGGCACCCTCGGCAAGACAGCCCTTGCGCGGATACATGCCAAAAACGCGCGCCGGGTTCTCGCTCATCAAGCGGCACAGATCCTCGGGGCCCAGCTGGCCCTCAAAGCTCGTGGCAATCGCGACGGGACGATGTTCCACGCCGGGCCCGCCGTTGGGAATCGCGCGGAAATCGTCGCGCCCGCGGTCCTTTTGCCCGTGCAGGTTAAAGCTGCAATGATCGGTCGCAATCGTATCGATCTCGCCGGCCACAAGCGCCTCGCGTAGCGCGGCACGGTCACCGGCATGGCGCAGCGGCGGGCTCATCACGTACTTGGCGCCCGCAAAGCCGTCCTCGCCCTGCTCCAAGTAGCAAGTATCGTCGAGCATCAGATACTGAGGGCAGGTCTCGACATAGATGTTCTTCTGCCCGCGCGCTTTGGCAGCGCGAATGGCCTCGAGCCCCAGCTTGGTCGAAAGGTGCACCACGTTGACTGGGGCGTCCCCGGCTAAGTGCGCCAGATACAGCAGACGACTCACGGCCTCGGCCTCGCACACGTCCGGACGGCTGAGTGCATGCCCCTCGGGCCCATGAATCCCCTGCTCGTACACGCGCTTCTGCAGCTCATTCACCAGCGTGCCGTTCTCGCAATGCACGCACAGTATGCCGCCAATACGCTTGAGCTCCTCGAGCACCTCGAGCGTCTCGGCATCGTCCAAGCGAAGGTGGTCATAGGCAAAGTAGGTCTTGAACGACGACACGCCCGCCTCGCGCATGGCCGAAAGATCGGCGCGGTTGCGCTCATTCCACTCGGCGAGTGCCATATGAAAAGCGTAGTTGGCCGTGCAGGTTCCGTCGGCGCGGCGATGCCACTCGGCCAAGGCATCGGGCATGGTCACGCCGCGATCGGCCGTCGCGTAGTCCACAATGGTCGTCGTGCCGCCGCAGGCAGCCGCGCGCGTGCCGGTCTCAAAGCTATCGGCTGTCCAATCCATGCCAGTCCAGCACTGCATGTGCGTGTGGCCGTCGATAAAGCCGGGAAACACCCAGCAGCCCGCGGCGTCCTCGACGGTATCGTCGGCGCCCGGCTCAATCGCTGCGGCGATCCGCACGATCTTATCGCCCTCCATGGCAAGATCGGCGCGGCGAAGCCCCTGGGGCGTCACGAGCGCGCCGTTTTTGATGATGATCATAATTGCTCCTTATTGATTGATGCAGTTGGCCACGTGATCAAAATACGAGCAGGCGGCAATATGCTCCGTTATGCGTCGCTGTCCCTTGACGGTATCGACGTCCCACAGCTCGTAGGCACGCGCTTCGACCAGCGCAACGTCGACGCGACCTTTGAGAATCGAGCCCCCGCCGTCTTTGCCCTCAAGACACATAAGTGCATCGAACAGTTCCGCCGGAAAGAGCACCGGGCTCGAAGGCTCACCGTTGCACGCAAGACGCACCGGATGTTTGCGGCCACGCTCGTCAAATGCACGAACCATAGCCTCAAAAGAATCCGAACTCACGAGCGGCTGGTCGCCCGGCAAAAAGAGGCAACCTTTCCAGTTGCGTTCGACTCCCCACGAAAGGCCCGCACGGACGCTTTCGCTGCGCAGCTCGTCATCGTGCAGCACGCACGGGCAATGCTTGTCCTCGCAAATCTGAGCGACCTCGGGCCAACGCGTCGAAACCACGACGTCAAAGCCCCGGGGAACCGAATCGATGGTCCGGGCAATCAGCGGCTCGCCATAGATATCGGCAAGCATCTTGTTAGAGCCAAACCGCTTGCCCTCGCCCGAAGCCATAATGACGCATCCAAGTTTCATGGTGATACCTCCCCTGAAACCATCGTACCCATAACTCGCGCCGCGGGCATCTACATCGAAAGCGCTTATCCCGCACGCCCGCGATGCAAAAAGGGGGCACCCCGCCGGTTGGCAGAGCGCCCCCTTTACATGGCTTACCTCAACCCGGCTTTAGGCCTGGAGCCAACGGGCGGTGTTGCGCTCGTCGAGGGCCTTGAGGGTAGCGGCGGGATCGGCAACCTTTTGCAGGAACATCATGGCTGCGATGGCGTACGGCTTGTAGCTGGCCTCCTTGTACATGCCCACGCGGTGCATATCGAAGACGTCGGCGTTGACCTCGCCGTGCTCGCAAGAGACACCGGAGATGTCGGCGGGCAGCGGGTGCATAAAGATGGTGTCCTGGCCGTTGGCGGTCTTCTCCATGAGCTCGGTCGTGGAGCACCAGTCCTGATGCGTAGCGTTCTGGGCGAGCAGCTCCTTCTCGAGCGCTGCGATGCCGGCGTCGTCGCCCTCGGCGTACAGGTTGGTACGCTTCTCCATGGCGGCAAACGGAGCCCAGCTCTTGGGGATCACGATGTCGGCGCCCTCGAAGGCCTCGGCCATGGTGTTGACCTGCTTAAAGGTGGTGCCGGACTCGGCGGCATAGCCCTTGGCGCGCTCGACGACCTCAGGCATGAGGTCGTAGCCCTCGGGGTGAGCCAGGGTGACGTCCATGCCAAAACGGGGCAGCAGGCTAATCAGCGACTGCGGGCAGGACAGCGGCTTGCCGTAAGAGGGCGAATAGGCCCAGGTAACGGCAACCTTCTTGCCCTTGAGGTTCTCAAGGCCGCCAAACTCGTTGATGAGGTAGAGCATGTCGGCAGAAGACTGCGTGGGGTGGTCGGAGTCGGACTGCAGGGAGATGAGCGTGGGACGGTGATCCAGAACGCCGTCCTCGTAGGCCTGCTGCACGGACTCGGAGACCTCGGCCATGTAGGCGTCGCCCTTGCCGATGTACATGTCATCGCGGATGCCGATGACGTCGGCCATAAAGGAGATCATGGTAGCGGTCTCGCGGACGGTCTCGCCGTGGGCGATCTGGGACTTCTTCTCGTCCAGGTCCTGCAGCTCAAGGCCGAGCAGGTTGGCGGCCTTAGAGAAGGAAAAACGCGTACGGGTGGAGTTGTCGCGGAACAGGGAGACGGCCAAACCAGAGTCAAAAATCTTGGACGAGACGTTGTTCTCACGCAGCTCGCGCAGGGCGTCGGCGACGATGTAGAGCGCCTTGAGCTCATCGGTGGTCTTGTCCCAGGTGTGCAGGAAGTCGCTGCCGTACATACCCTTAAAATCGAGGCCGTTCAGCTGCTCGACGAGCTCGGTAAACTTAGCGTCCATGGAAATGTCCTTTCTAAAGATGAAACGATCGCAATGAGTAGATGTGCTCCGGCATGCGCGTGTGGCTAGAACATGCAGAGCACCATGACGAGGACCCGCCACCGTTGAGGAAGCATGGGAGATAACGACCGCGGGCCCCAAGTCAACAGGGGGTGCCGGGGACACGAGCAGCCCCCGGCTCAACAAAATCGAGGAATGGGACTAATCGATCTTGTTGTTGGTCAGACCGGCGCGGAACACGGTGGCGTCGCCATCGGCCTTGCTCGGATCGTAGAGGTTCAGGGCAGCCACGTACATGGCAGCAGCGGTGACCAGGTCGTCCTTGTAGGTGACCTCGTTGGGAGCGTGAGCCTGAGACTCGGCACCCGGGCCAAAGCCCACGCAGGGGATGCCGTAGCGGCCCTGGATGGAGACACAGTTCGTGGAGAAGGTCCACTTGTCGCACAGCGGGCGACCGGTGCGCTTGTCCATGCTGGGCTCGCAGCCGATGCGCTCGTCACCGAACATGGCCTTGTGGGCGTCGACGAGAGCCTTGACGTGCGGAGCGGTCTCCTTGTTGATCCACGTGGGGAAGTAAGCCTCGGTCTCGTAGACCTCGCCGGTCCAGGACGGACGGTCGTACATGTACATGGAGACCTTCACGTCGTCGCCGTACTTCTTGGCGGCCGGCAGGTTGCGGATCTCGTCCAGGCAGGACTCCCAGGTCTCGCCGGCGGTCATGCGACGGTCGATGGAGATGGCGCAGGAATCGGCCACGGCGCAGCGGCTGGGGCTGGTGTAGAAGATCTGGCTGACGGTGCAGGTGCCGCGGCCCAGGAAGCGGGCATCCTCGTAGTGCTCGGGGTTGTACTTGGGGTCGAGCATCTTGACGAGACCCTTGATGTCGGTCGACTCGTCGCAGCCGTTGTTGTTGAGAGCGCGGACGTCAGCGATGATGTCAGCCATCTTGTAGATGGCGTTGTCGCCGCGGTCGGGAGCAGAGCCGTGGCAGGAGGTACCGTGAACGTCGACGCGGATCTCCATACGGCCGCGGTGACCGCGATAGATGCCGCCGTCGGTGGGCTCGGTGGAAATGACGAACTCGGGCTTAATGCCGTCCTTGTTGTAGATGTACTGCCAGCACATGCCGTCGCAGTCCTCTTCCTGGACGGTGCCGACGACCATGATCTTGTAGCCCTCGGGGATGAGGCCCATGTCCTTCATCATCTTGGCAGCGTAGGTAGCAGAAGCCATGCCGCCCTCCTGGTCGGAGCCGCCGCGGCCGTAGATGATCTCGTCGGTCTCGTAGCCCTCGTAGGGATCGGCATCCCAGTTCTCGATGTTGCCGATGCCGACGGTGTCGATGTGAGAGTCGATGGCGATGATCTTGTCGCCCTCGCCCATAAAGCCCATGACATTGCCCAGGCCGTCGACCTTGACCTCGTCATAACCAAGGCTCTCCATCTCGGCCTTGATGCAGGCAACAACCTCACCCTCCTCGCAGGACTCAGAGGGATGGGAGATCATAGCGCGCAGGAAGCGAGTCATATCAGCACGATGAGACTCAGCAGCAGCCTTGATAGCGTCGAAATCGAGTTCTTTAGCCATTGTTCATAACCTTTCAAACGAAGGAATCTACCTGTGAGGTGGCGGAGCGATACCTATTTACTCCGCCCCAACGATTAGCAAGTGGGATATTCGCCTTCCCAAACAATGCGGCGATACTGGTCGGGATCCGTATCGCCCTCGGTGGAGAAGCAGAGCACGGAGCTCGTCTTGTCCAGGCCGATGAGCTCCTTGAGCTCGGCGTACTCGGGATCGAGCATGAGGGTCTCGACCAGGCCGGTGGTCACAGCGCCGGACTCGCCGGAGATGACGCGCGGGTCGCCCTTCTCGGGAGCGCCCAGGGTGCGCATGCCGCGAGCGGTGACCCAGTCGGGGCAGGACACGAAGGCGGTGGCATGGTTGCGCAGGATATCCCAGCCCAGGATGTTGGGCTCGCCGCAGCACAGACCGGCCATGATGGAGGGCATGTCACCGTCCACGATGCGCGGATCGCCGTCGCCAGCGGCAGCGCCCTTGTACAGGCAGGCGGCAGGCGCGCACTCAACCACGACGAAGGTGGGCGGGTTATCGGGATACAGGTTGGTGAAGTAGCCCACCACGGCGCCGGCGAGCGAACCCACGCCAGCCTGGACAAACACGTGGGTCGGGCGGTTGATGGCCATCTCGCGCAGCTGCTCGGCAGCCTCGGAAGCCATGGTGCCGTAACCCTCCATGATCCAGGACGGAATCTTCTCGTAGCCCTCCCAGGCGGTGTCCTGAACGATGACACCGCGCTCGCAGGCGTCGGCCTCGGCGGCGGCCATGCGCACGCACTCGTCGTAGTTGACCTCTTCGATGGTCACCGTGGCGCCCTCGGCGGCGATGTTATCGAAGCGGGGCTTGGTGGAACCCTTGGGCATGTGCACGACGGCCTTCTGGCCCAGCTTGTTGGCAGCCCATGCCACGCCGCGGCCATGGTTGCCGTCGGTGGCGGTAAAGAAGGTAGCCTGGCCAAAGTCCTTGGCAAGCTGATCGGAGGTCAGGTAATCGAAGGTGCAGTCGGCAACGTCCTTGCCGGTCTCGTCGGCAATATAGTTGGCCATGGCAAACGAGCCGCCCAGGACCTTAAAGGCGTTGAGGCCAAAGCGATAGCTCTCATCCTTAACACACAGGTTGGACAGGCCCAGGCGCGCAGCCTGACCGTCCAGACGGGCAAGCGGAGTGACGGTATATTGAGGGAACGACTGGTGGAAGGCACGGGCCTTCTTCACGTGGTCGAGGCTCATGATTCCCAAGTGCTTGTCATCGCTCTTGGGCATCGTGTTGCCCGCCCACTGGATCTTATCGGCCATACGGTGAACTCCTTAAGTCCTCTCTTGCCGGCCCCCGCATACGCGTTTCAGCCCGATCCCATTCACACGGCTGAACTTTTATGTGGATGCCAAACAAAAAGTTTGTTAGTAATGTTCTATCACACTTTTTGATTGGCATACCTAACGAATTGTTTGTTGCCGTAATCGGTACTTTTTCGCCGCCGAACGGTCATGAATTGCCTTGTTGATGGATTTGTTTGCGGTCAAGTGTGGTTTATGGCAAAGTGTGCCCAAACTAATTTTTAGGAAGGCACCCATGACCCCCGCACAGATTGAGTTTTACAAGCGCCTAGCACACGGCCTGGCGCTCCAATTTGGCCCCAACTGCGAAGTCGTCGTCCACGATCTGGAAACCGAGGACGTGGACCACTCCATCGTAGTGATCGAAAACGGCCACGTCAGCGGGCGCAAACTGGGTGACGGCCCCAGCCATATCGTGTTTGAGTCCATGCACGAGGGCACCACCGACGTGCACGACCGCGAGCCATACCTCACCAAAACCACCGATGGCAAGCTGCTCAAATCGTCGACGATCTTTATCCGCAACGACGAAGGCAAGCCCGTCGGCATTTTGGGCATTAACTTTGACATTACGCTCATGAAGGCTTTTGAGCGTTCGCTCGACGCCTTTACCGGCACCGGCGGCACGGGCTATACCGAGCCCGAGCCCATTACCAAGAACATCGGCGACCTGCTCGAGGACCTGCTGCACGAGTGCGAGCAGTTTGTGGGCAAGCCCGCGGCACTCATGACCAAAGACGAGCGCATTCGTGCCATTGGCTACCTCGACCGTCGCGGCGCCTTCCTCATTTCCAAGTCGAGCGAGCGCGCCTGCGAGTTCTTTGGCATCTCAAAGTACAGCTTCTATAGCTACCTCAATGAGGCCAAGGCGGCGGCCGGCGACAAGTAGGCACTCGCCTGGATTGCCCCTCCCCTTTTGGGCGCGAGTTCTGGAAAGCACGAATCCAAGACCGAGCCGCTTGGGAAGTTCCATATAATCGATGTCATTAGTATTTCGAAAGGATGGAACAGAATGGCGTTGAGCAAGGCATCATGCACCGGTCGCGGATTGATTCCGGCAATTGGTGGACATGTGCACCGCATGTTCGATGAGGGTGAAGACGACCTGTTTTCACTGAGCCTTGACGACGTGATGGATGATCGCCCGTGGACCGCCGACGAACTCATGGGCGGCGGGGCTCGCCCGTCAAGCCTCAATCCCGCACTTGCGCCTAAGCCCGCATCTGCGTCGGCTCCTGCGCAGTCGCCTGTTTCGACGCCCGCGCCTACGCCCGCACCCACTTCGGCGCCCGCACCCGCTCCCCGTCCCGCAAGCGACCCGTCCGAGACGGCGGCATTTCTCGCTGCAGCGACGCAGGGCAAATCGGCCGACAGCACCGTTATGTACAACGCCCAGCAGTTGCCCGTTCCTGCGGCACGCAAGCCTCCAGTTACAAGGCTCGATGAGCCCGTTGCCCATCAGGTTGCCCACGATTCCTGGGCTGCAGCCGATCTGGATGAGACCTCTACCGGCATGCCGGCGCTCAACGTTCCAGTTAACCCGCTTTTTGCCGCCAACACGAGCGCCGCGGACTATGAGGGCGATGCGGCATATTCCGATTATTCCGATGACTATGCTGGCAACGGTCGCATCGAGACCGAGGATTATGGCACCGCATCGAGCGATTATCTCAATGATCCGTACGCTGCCACGCCCGCACCGGAATATGACCCGGAGGCCGCGTCCGCGCCGGCGTATACCAAAAACACGGGCGAAGAGCGCTTCGCCGATTATTACGCCGAGGAAAAGGCGCTGCGTTTCTCGGAATTTCCGCAGGCAGTCAAGGTTACCTTTATCGCCATTATCATTGCCTTGCTCGGCGTCATTGCGTTTGAGGGATTCCAGCTGTTCCGCGGCCCCACCCAAGCGGAGTCGGAGACCCAGCAAAAAGAGGACGATAACCAGTACCTGGACATCAACACCCTCAAGGGCGACCCCAACGACGGGGACGACGAATAACAAATGCCAAAAATTGAGGGTCGTAGACCAAATCAACCCCGTACGCTCATTGCCGCACGGGGTTGATTATTGTCCGCGCGCGCTGATAGACTCCATCGTGCCCGCAAGCAGCGGGCGCGTTTTATCCAGAGTCGGGGTAGAGAGTTGGCTCCACGATCCCGACGCCAACCGGCCAAGAGGCACGGTGGCCCTGCCAACATCGATGAAAGGAGTCCGTATGGACAATTTCTCTGTGCGCGGTGAGCACAACTTCCACAACCTGGCAGCCAAGCCAAAACGAATGCATCTTCTGGACGAGCCGAGCGGCTATGCCTCGGCCATGGTCAAGAGCAGCCTCTCCCACCAGATGCGCTTTACGGTGCAGGCGCTCGAAGAAGAGCTCTGCGTTGCCGGCGACCCGCATGTGTTGCAGATCGAGCTGCTCGGAACCGACTCACGTGAGCCGTCTAGCTGGGAGCTCTTTGCTGACGGCACGTGCATCGCGGACGGCTCGGGTGACTTTGCCCGCGAGTGCTTCTGCGATGGGGCCGAGGTGTTTTTGGACCTATGCCGAGATGCCGTCGAGGCTGCCGAGCTGCGCCATTGGAGTCAAAGGGAGTACGAGCTGCTGAGTGCTGCGCGTGGGGTTGCTATGGCGTAAGCGAGAGATCTCAGCAGTGTCACTAACGAGCGGAATCGATTTTTGCAATCAAGTCGTTCGCCCATGCCACGGCATCATCGACAGTCGGCAAAACGTTAAGTCCTTCCGCCTGGGAGAAATACAGTGAGTCCCAGCCCACTCCCCTCGAGATCATTGGAGGCCACTCCTGCTCCGCACGATACGCAAAGAGTCTGATACAGACCTCTCGAGTTTTTAGGTAATCAATTTCCCCGTTGGAAATTGCAATCTGGAGATCTATCAGATCATGGGCGCGCTCGCTGCCGGGGCTGCTCGCAGCATGAAGTTTTTGGGCAATCTGATGCTCGAGCCTCATGCACGGAACCGGCCCCGGTTCGGGAAACCCGAGACCTTTCAATATTGCCGCAGCTTCAGGCGAGGAAACCATATCGGGATCGTCGGCGTCGCCGATTTCGTTATGACCGACCTCAAGCGGCAGCGTCATCCACGATTTACCATTGTAGGCAATCTTGATTTCGAACGGACGCATGACGTAAGCAGTTGGAATTCCCTTCGGAGATGCGGGCTCCCTCGGAACAATGGCACCCGAGAATCCGTTCCAGCCTATAGTGAGCGAATCTTCAAGCTTCGTCATGTAATCGTTCAGTGAGGATGCCCTGGCGGTATCGAGGTCGCGCGAGAACCGCGTGGCATCCTTCCCAAAGCGAATCTTCAGGGCATTTCCACCCTTTGCGGCTCCATCGGGTAGCATTTGCCCAACAACAACGGCCGCAATGAGCCTTTTAACGCGGCCCGGTTCTTCGCCCAAATCAGTGCAGAGTCGGTCTATCGCTATGTCAAGGTTACGTCTGCTGGTTGGCTTCTTGACTTCCTTCACGACAGCTCCTTCATCAGTCTCTCATGCTCATTGGAGGTAATAAGGCCCTCGGCTTGAGCGTGCTTGGTTGCCTCGATGAGGCGTTCGGTCATAACGGACCCCTTACAAGCCTCAATCGCATCGGCAACGCATTGAGAAGGGATTCCTTCATAGAACGTCGTTTTCGCATTCTCTGGAGCGCACACTGTTTTTACCCAAGCCGGCAGTTTGCGGCGAATACGCTTTGGTGTTGCCACGGTCACGGCACGAGGATCAACAAGTGCAAGTGCGTGCATAGACAGCACTGATTCGCCCCACAGGAAACCCTCGTCACCAACAAGAGCCACTGCCTCCGCAAAGACGTCACGGGGCGTCGGAACCCATTGGGTGAGCTTGTACACCCCATGTCCTCGGCGCATCAATTTCCCAGTGGCACACCATCGGCTCAGTTCTCCGGTGGTTACGCCAATCTCGCGTGCCTGCGCAGCAGTCACGATGCCGTAGCCATCTGCCGCCAGTTCGAATATTTCATCAAAGTGTTTCATGTCAAAAGACTAACACTTTTGTATGTCTTTTGACATAGACATGGTCTTAATTAAGCATTAGAGATCTATTTAAATTCGTATAGCATTGCAATCGCCCTCTCTGAATTCGAAGCCCGCGCCGACAGCATGCGGAAGTAAAAAGTACCGGCAAGAACGATATCGAATGAAATCGCTCCCGCTGGCATATATCTTACCATATAAACGAACATGTGTTCGTTCTCATCAATTATCGATTTATCACGCGCCCGCTTTAGCCGCTGTCCGCGCGAATCGTCTTGCCGATAGCTCTTCGCCGACAGCGCTTGCATCGCAAGCGGCTCGGGTGACTTTGCCCGCAAGTGTTTCTGCGAGGGCGCCGAGGTGTTCCTGGATCTATGCCGCGATGCCGTCGAGGCTGTCGAGCTGCGCCAGTGGAGCCAGAGGGAGTACGAGCTGCTGAGTGTGGCGCGTGGGATTGCGGGGGTGCAGACGAAAGCAATTTAGAATAAGCATTCATATGCAGTCATCGAGTTCCTCCGCTGAAGCGCACTGCGAATAGTAACCTTGCCGTCGGCAATGGGCTTGTTGGCAAATCTGCACCGCTGAAGAAGATAGCAAGACCCCCAAACACAAGGGGGCTGCACATCTGCAGCCCCCCCTAATCCGACCGATTGCCAACCAGTCTATTCGGCATCCTTGAACTGAACTTCGTACTTTTTGCCCGTCCGATCACCAATCTTTGTGACGTACTGGCTCAAGAGAGTTTTAGCTCTTTCACGGGCGCTGCTCATCAAAGCTGAATTGCCCTCGGCACTTTTTATCATTTCATTTTG
Organism: uncultured Collinsella sp.; assembly: GCA_902491935.1. Classification (GTDB taxonomy): domain Bacteria; phylum Actinomycetota; class Coriobacteriia; order Coriobacteriales; family Coriobacteriaceae; genus Collinsella. The sequence goes on along the minus strand of CABUJN010000020.1, from coordinate 2,671 downwards.
GGCTTCTTCAAGCGCAGCAGACTGATCAACTGTCGTAATAGGAGTCAGCAATCCGGTATCGCTATAGATATCAGAAAAGGTGCTCTCGTCAGCTTGGGGCTGACCGAGGACCTGCGCATTAGGGACTGTGATAGTTACGACATTGTTCTCATCCGGTTTACTGACATCTACCTTGGAGACGTCAACGCCCAGTTGCACCGTTCCGTCATACTCGAACCACGCTTTCTTATATCCCACGTTTATCCCAAACAACATATTGGTGCCGTCGTTATAGATTTCCGCGACATTATGGAATCTGCACTCAACGGTAGCAAGCTCAGCAATCTTCGTATAACCCGAAAAATCAGGCTCTTCGTCTTTTTTTGCGCAACCCGAAAGCCCAGTAAGTGACAGCGCTGCCACGAGGGCAAAGCATACCAACCATGGTTTACGCATTGGAGTCAGCCTCCCCCTTGTAATCGGCCAACGGTTTGAAATCAAGCTCGTACTTATCCTCGATAAGTGGCATCGTCAGCGCCTTTACGGTGTCCCGCAAGCTCGCGTCTGCCTGTTTTTTAATCTCTTTTTTATCAACTTCATCTGCGGCATCTTTGCGACAAAGCGACAGAACATCTTTCATATCTGCGGTTGCGTTTTCGGGAAGGTAGCCAAACTTACTATTGTCGAGTTGAGGCTCGCCAACCCGTGCTTTGGGGAGATAGGCGGTAACGACCTCATTCTCTTCGTCAATATCAAACTGGATGTCGCTCATCGTATACGATGCGCGAATATGAGCCTCGTATTTAACGCGATAGTCCACGCGATCCATCCAGAGGAACCTGCCGTGCTTCTCGACGATGCCGTGGTAGGTGTAATCAACCGTAGAAAGACTGTCGATATCTACAGCAGACTTAAGATCCGATGTCGTGAGGTACTGAGTTTCGTGGTTATCGGTTATCCAAGGAAGGACAACGCGAAAAAAACCGACAAGGGCCACCACTATGACCACGACCAACGCGATCTTTACTTTGGTCGATAGCTTTCCAAAAAGCTTGGCAACCTTCTTGCCCCACTTGCCATTCGCCTCGGCCGCTTCTTTTCGAGATGCTTCCACACACTCATCATGCCTGGAGGGACATTCGGGCTGAATGTCCCTCTCGTGTCTGCTATGTTCCAAAACAAACCTCACTCATACCGTTGAGTAGTAATCTGCTGGTAGAATTCTATCAGCAGTTATTGCACCCATTTCTTCCGGTTCGGTAGGAGGCAAAATGAAGCGGTTGTATGCAGTTTTGGCAGTTGTGATTGCGTTGATAGCCCTCGTTCTTCTCGCCAGCACCATTGGCATTATCAGCATCAGGCTTTAGCCCGTCATCAAATACCTCGCACCCATCCCTCAGCAGATTCAGCCTCAGCCTTCAAACTAGGCAACCACACCGGCATGCACAACGTCTGCGGGCTCATCGAGATCGGTGAGCCCGCTTTCCGCAATCTGGTTGCCAAAAGCTCCACATTAATGATTGCCCGCATCGACATTGCGATCGATGTACGGTCAGGGAGTGTTGATAAAAAGTGACTAAATGCTTGACGTGTGAGAACGTAAAAGCCTGCATCCCAAATAAGGTGGGATCAAGCGTGTGCGTCGGCTTCTTGGCAAGCAGAGCAATGGGCGTACAAGATGTTATGCGAGAGATAGCGATGACAGAGGCGCGCAAATAAGGTCGTAGATAGCAGCTCTCAATAGTCCCAAATTGCAACTAGCTTAAGGGCGCATCGAAATACATAGCTGCACGAATGCAGTCAGGACCATAGTGAAACCCGATACCATGACTACCAAACCGCAGCAGGCTCAGCACTAGTTGACAGTCCCCTTTTTAATGTGACACTCGATGCCGTGATCAAAACAAAAATCACGGACTTCCCTTGCACTATCACGATAGAAGCGGGCGCAGTCGTCGTAGGAGCTTGTTAGTCTGTCATAGTGCGTCCTGCCAAAAACAATTTTATCGACAAAAGAGATCTTGCGCAGCAGCGCATCCAAATCTTGCTCGCAGATATTTGGAGTCGGATATGGCTCCATGCTAACCCAAGTCTTACAGCCAGCCTTATGGAGAGACTCGAGAGCGGCAAGCCTGACTGAGTATGCCGCTGCACCGGGTTCCATCCTTTTCCGATTGTCCTCATCAAGCGACACCAAGGTAATTCCATAGGTGTTCAACGCCGCATTAGGCAACGCCGCAAGTTCAACGGGAAGCTCTCCTTTCGTCAGAATGCTGCACGGCTTACCGTACTCGTTAATGAGCTCAATTGCACCCAAGCTCATACTGCCAACTTCTGGATATCCGAGCATAAAAGGATCGGTTGTAAAGCACAGTTGGACCTGTTTTATCTCATCACAATAACGCGGCAACTCCTTGCGCAGCAGATCCAAAGTGTTGTCGACAAGGCTCGGCCGCCGCCATTCCTCGTATGTTTTGACACGCCCAAAACGTTTTGCCATTAAATATGCATAGCATGGGAAATTGCATCCATGCGAACAGCCTTGCACATGATTCATCGCCCAATCGCCATATTCAACTTTTGTACGGTAGAGCATACTTTTTCGATATATGTGCCCAAGTTGTTCCATTGTTCTTTAATTCTCTTCTCGCTGAACTTCCTCACACCAAAGATACGACCGACCTAAGCACTC
>CABUJN010000019.1:0-35431 GCA_902491935.1 uncultured Collinsella sp. | reverse complement strand
AATCCTTGGAGCCGGTGAGCGTTTCGTTCATGACGCTCTCGACACCAGCGGTGCCGTACTGCTGGCTTACATAGCCCACCACGTGAGCGGCCATGTTTCCGTTGGGGTAGGAGCGGGCGTAGGTGCCGTCTTCCTGTTGCAGTGACTCGGCCAGCGTCACGCCGTCGGACGTGATGATGGAGCCGCGCTGGATGTACTTGGAGCGGGCGATGGTGTGGTTGTTGGTCGGCATATCCTGATAGTCCTTGGCCTTGATGACCTGGACATAGGTGAGGTTGCCGATAAGGATGGCGAACAGTGCCGTAAAGGCGAGCACGGCGCGGGTCAGTCGATTGGCGAGCGCCACGCGGCCAAGCACACCGGATTCGGGCGTATCGAGCAGGCGACGGCGCATGCGCGAGCCAGCGGAGTGGCTGCCGCGGTTGTACGAAGACGAAGTGGCGAAGCGCGTGCCAGCCGGGGAGGCCGCCGAGGCGACCTGGTCGTCGGTGATGGCGGCCATGGTGCCGGTGCCGGTGAGCTCGGCCTCGCGACCGGTTGCCTCATCACCGGCGCGCAGCAAAAGCGCGACGATGATAAAACTTGCCAGCAGCGAGGAGCCACCCTGGCTCATAAAGGGCAGGGTGACGCCGGTCAGCGGAATCAGACGGGTAACGCCGCCGACGATCAAGAAGGCCTGGAAGCTGATTGCGGCCGTAAGACCGGTAGCGCTAAAGGCGGCAAGATCGGACTTGGCACGGGCCGCCGTGGTCAGGCCGCGTACGGCAAAGAGCATAAACAGGATAAGAACGGCGCCGCCGCCCAAAAGGCCCATCTCCTCGCCGATAGCCGAGAAGATAAAGTCGGACTCGACGACGGGGATGTTGTTGGCCATACCGTTGCCAATGCCGACGCCAACGAGGCCGCCGTCGGCCAGCGAGAAGAGGGACTGAACAATCTGGTAGCCCTGGCCCTGCGCGTCCTTAAAGGGATCGGCCCAGATCTGGAAACGCACCTGGACGTGCGACAGGAACTTGTAGGCGCCCACAGCTCCCACGGCCAAGAGCGCAAGGCCGATGATGACATACGAGAAACGACCCGTGGCAACGTAGAGCATCAGCAAGAAGATGGTGTAGAACAGCAAGGCCGAGCCCAGGTCGCGTTCGAAGACAACGACGAGCAGGCATACGCCCCAGACTGCGAACAGCGGCAGCAGCAGGCGCAGGCGCGGAATCTTAAGACCCAAGATCTTGCGGTTGGAGATAGAGAGCAGCTCGCGGTTCTCGGCCAGGTAACCGGCTAGGAACAGCACGATAAAGACCTTGGCGAACTCGCCGGGCTGAATGGTAAAGCCGGCGATGCGAATCCACAGTTTGGAGCCCGAGATCGTGGTGCCGATAAAGATGGGCAGCATCAGCAAGATGATGCCGATGATGCCAAAGGTGTACTTGTAGCGCATGACTACGTCGAGGTTTTTGACCAGCGCAAGCGTACCTACCATCAACGCCACCGAGATAAACAGGATGACGAGCTGCGAGATGGCGAGCGTGGGTGCCAAGCGCGTCACAAACGTGATACCAATGCCCGAAAGAACAAAGACGATGGGCAGGATGGCCGGGTCTGCACCGGGTGCCAGAATGCGCACGGCGATATGCGCCGCGGCGAAGGCGGCAAAGAGGCCGATCGGAACGGCAAGTGTCTCAAACGAGATGGCGGCGCCTGCGGTGAGCACGTACATCGCATACAGCAGGATGACGGGGAACGCCGAGGCGATGAGTAAGAGCAGTTCGGTATTACGGCGACTCATAAGCGGCACTCCCTTTCTAATTCTTATCGGAGGCTTCGGCCTCGGCGGACTGTTCGGCGGTTTTCTCGGAATTCGATTCGGAGGTCGAACCCTGGTCGGTGTTATTGCGAATCGTTTGCGCGTCGATCACCTGACGGGTCTGCTCCTCGTCGATCTGATGGCGGTACTTGGAGATGGTGTCCTGCGCATCGTCGATGCTCGTCTGCTGAATACCCGCCTCCAGGCGATTTCGTGTGTCTTCGGGCAGGTCGGACAGCTTGATGGTGGTCGTGCTCTCGAGCCAGTGCAGCTTAAGGCCGAGCGGCTTGCCGGGAATGCCCCGGTAGACCGCGACGGTGTCCTTGTAGGTGCCCAGGTAGTACGAGCCGGTGATGCCCGCGTAGGCCCAGATGGCTGCCGCCAACACAAAAGCGATGCCCAGTACGGTGGCAATGGTGATGTTGCGGCGGCGGACGCGCTTTGCCTCGCGCATGACGCCATCGTCAACCAGGTCAACGACAATCACGGTGACGTTGTCGTGCCCGCCGGCGACCAGTGCCGCGTCAACAAGGTTGTCGACGCAAATCTGCGCGGTCGAGGACTGCGTGGCGATGTTTTCGATATCGCTATCGGGAATCATGCTCGACAGGCCGTCCGAGCACAGGATCAGGCGGTCGCCTTCCTCGATATGCAGGGTAAAGTGGTCGGCATACATGGCGGGATCCGAGCCCAGCGCGCGGGTGATGACCGAGCGGTTGGGGTGGACGCGAGCCTCGTCTGCCGTAATCTCGCCGGCGTCCACGAGCTCCTCCACATAGGAGTGGTCGCGGGTCACGCGGATGAGCGTGCCCTCGTGGAGCAGATAGGCGCGCGAGTCGCCCACGTGGGCGATAGCGAGCATGTCGTTTTCGATATAGGCGCAGGTTGCCGTGCAGCCCATGCCGGGCTTGCCAAGCCCGTTGAGCGCAGCCTCGATGACCGCGGCGTTTGCAGCTTCGACGGCGGCCGCCAGTCGTGCGGCGTCGGCTGCCTGCGGCGCTGTCTTGGCAATGGTCTCGACGGCGATGGAGGAGGCTACCTCACCGGCGGCGTGACCGCCCATGCCGTCGCATACGCAAAAGAGCGGCGATTGCACCAGATAGGAGTCTTCGTTATGCGGGCGCACGCAGCCGACATCGGAGCGGGCGCCCCACATGAGCTGCGTGGTCGTGCCGGCGTCGTAGGTCGAGTCGGTCTCGATGCGCTCGTCGGTCAGCGGCTCAAAACTCATAGTCGAGCCGGGGTCCTTAAGTTTGGCCTCCACGGCGGCAACGTCAATCTCGGCCGTATCGCCGGGCGAGACGGCGCCGGCATCGTTGCTCGGATCGTCGACGTTAGGCATGGTGGGCTCTTCGGTTGCACGGTCGACAGACTCGTCGTCTTGCGGGGCGGCGGCTGCGGGCTCGGGCGTCGCGAAATGCGCGGGCGCGGGCGTGCTGTGGGGTTGGGAGACATCTTCCGTCGTTGCTGCGGGCACGTCTTTGGCCACAGACTGCATGGCTTCGGGCGCCGATGCGTCCGCGGGGCAGGACGCCGCCGCGGGTTCCGGTGCAGATGCGGGCTCGGGCGCTGCGGCGGGTGCCGGCGCTACGGGAAACACCGGTGCCGCGGGCTCGGGAGCCGCAAATACCGCGGAGCTCTCGGTAATCGCCATGGCGACGGGTTCGGCAAAGTGAGCCGGCGTGGGTATGTCTTGCGGGACCACGGGCTGCTCGGCAGCGGCGTGCACGCCGATGAGGGCGGTACCGCCGTCAGCGTTGTCCTCGGCATCCTCGTCGTCGGTCAGCGTCGGATATTCTTGCGTTACATGCGAAAGAGGCAGGGAGAACACAGTGTCCTCGGGCTCCACGGGCGCAGGGCCCGTCGGGGCGGCATGAGCCGGCGCGGCCGCGGGGGCGGCCGACGTCTCGGGTATGGTTGCGGACTTGTTCTCCTCGTCGATCATCGACGGTTCACCTTCATGACCACGTCGCCAATCTGGACTTCGTCGCCCTCGCGCAGCGTTGCGGGCTCCACCAGCTGGCGGCCGTTGACGAGCGTGCCGTTAAGCGAGTTGAGGTCCTCGATAATAAGTGCCGGGCCCTGCAGCGAAAAACGCGCATGCGAGGCCGAGACAAACGGTTCGTTGATGCAGATGTCCGACGACGGCGAACGGCCGACGATGACGGGGCCGAGCATATCCACGTGGATGCCGCGGATGCCGCGCGGGCCCTTGTCCACATCGATCGTCCAGATGGCCGAGTCGCGGCGCTGGCCGCGGACGAGCCCCACGCCGGTCTTCATGACGGCAAACAGGAAGATATAGAGCAGGACGACCAGGACGATGCGGCCTGCAAACAGGACGATATCGATGTTCATAAGCGACTATCCCCTAAATTCGAACGTGCTCAGGCCAAACGTCAGCAGGTCGCCGTTGCGCAGCGGGCAGCGCGTGATGCGACGGTTGTTGACGAGCGTGCCGTTAGTGGAGTTGAGGTCCTCGATCGACCAGTCCGAGCCGGTAAAGGTGAGCTGGGCATGACGGCGCGACACGTTGGGGTCGCGCAGGGCGATGTCGGAAACCGAGCGCTCGCGACCGATGGTCACCTGTGCGGAGGTGATGGCGTGGCTCTCGCCGCTCACGACGTCGACGAGCTGGGCGAGCGGACGCTGCGGGGCGCGAGAGCTTGCCATGTTGGAGGCGATGCTGGCTGCGGCGCCAAGGCCAGCGGCGGCGCCGGTCGCGGCGGCTCCGCCCATGCCGGCAAGCGCGTCGCGCGAGACGGTTTGGGGCACGGGAATGGGTGCGGCGGCGGGATCGGGCATATTGGGCGCAAAGGGGTCGGCCGTGGCAAGCGGGTCGGGAGTGGCAGCACGAGGTGCCGGCTGCTGCTGCGGCATGGCAGCGGGGTGCTGCTGCGGGGCGGCAAACTGCTGCTGGCCGGTGCGCGGGGCGCTGGCGGCTCGGCTCGCGGCCGAGTTGTTCTGGCCCAGGCCGTTTTGGTAGGCGCGCTCCTCCTCGTACAGGCGACCGAGCGTGGGGGCATCGACGTTCTCGGCAAAGACCGAGAACTTGCCGCCGCGCAGCTGCGGGTCGATCATAAAGCGAACGAGGGGCTCGCCGACAAAGACGTAACGGCGCTTTTCGGCCTGCGCTTTCACAAACTCGCGGACCTCGCGCGAAAGCTCGGGGTAGAACGGGGCGAGCATGGGATCGTCGTCGGCGGCAATCAGGATGGTATAGAGCGCCGGTGCGGTGTTGACGCCGTTGATGACCAGAGTCTGATCCTCCATGTCGCGAGCGGCCTGCTTGGCAAGCTTCTTAAAGGAGAACGGGGCACGGGTGGCACCGAAGATGCCGGCCACGTGGTCCTCGAAGATGTTCAGGAAGTTCACGAAAGATCACTCTCCGTATAGGTTCTTTGGTATCCGAGCAAATAAAGGCATATCCCGACGATTATAGAGGATAGGATTCCCGCAACCGCCGCCTTGGCGACGACCGGGCCCGCAAGGCTGGCAATTTCCATATGGTGTGCAAGACAAAACGATACGGCCGAGCCGATGCCGGCGACGGCAATTGCGACGATGGCGGCAAGGTTCGATCCCTGCTCGGCGCGCTTGGCATGAGCATTGAGCAGCAGCGATGTTGCCGCGGCTGTTGCTGCAACCAGCACGATTGCAGCGAGAAGGAGCGCGTCTCCCAGCGCTGAGGCGACGTTGCTAAGCCCCAGTACGCCTTCCGCAGAGAGGGCTGCTGCGGCAAGGCGGGCAAAGAGTGCGCCCATGCCCGTAGCCGCCGCGGCGCTTGTCGGGCCGAGCCAAAACGCCGCGATGCTCACGGCTGCCCCGGATGCCAACAGGGCGTCGCCGGTTAGGCAACCCAGCGCAAGCGCGCAGGTGAGCGTCGCGCTCGCAGCTGCCTCGGTGCGTCCCCAGGCAATCCACCAACCGGACATGGCAGCGGCAAAAATGACCGCGACCGGCAGCATCGACAGGATGCCCTGCGCCTGCATGGTGGCGTTGGCCATGAGCACCAAAAAGCCCACGGCCGAGATGGCCGAGCCGATCTGCGGGGCCAAGCCTGCCGCCGCGCCAATGGCGACGGCCGCCACGACCAGCCCGGGAAGCGCCGCGACGCCGGCTGTCTGCATAAGCAAAAAGCTGAAGGCTCCGCATGAGAGCGCCGAGATGCCGCGCATGGTGTAGTTGCGTGCGTGGCTCCAGCGCGTGCCCGCCCAGCCAAGTGCGGGGTCGACCTCGACGGTGTCATCCTCGTAGCTCGATGGCTCGATATCGTCTGCCGCGCGCTCGTCATCCGAAAGCTCGCCTACCATCTGCTCCAAGCTGCGACGGCCTTCGCGCACGCTCCCCAAGCCGGCAAGGAGTCGGTCGCAGAATGCCTCGATGCTATCGGGGCGGTCTTGCGGCATGGGGGAGAGGGCGCTCATGAGCGCCGCCTCGGCCCCCGGGGGAAAGTGCGGGATCAGTTCGCTGGGATAGATGGCGCCGCCGATGATGCGGTCGAGCGAGTCGGCGGGCGTGGCCGCCATAAAGGGGGCGCTGCCGCACAGGCCCTCGTAGATCACGCAGGCAAGGGCAAAGACATCGGCGCGCTCGTCGACCGTGCCGGTCTCGATATCGAGCTGCTCGGGCGGCATGTAGCCGATGGTGCCGCCGCGCGAGCCGCCAAAGCCGCCGGCAGACGACAGACGTGCCATGCCAAAGTCGGTGAGCTTAACGTTGCCCGAGTGGTCGATGAGCACGTTGGCGGGCTTAATATCCAGGTGGAGCACGCCGTTGCTATGGGCGAAGGTGAGCGCCTGGCCCAGCGCGTCGGCAATGGCAGCAGCCTCGTCAAAGGTGAGCGAGTGGCCGTCCACGCGATGCAAAAACTCGGCCAACGACATGCCGTCGACATACTCCATGACCAGGTAGGCATAGGCGGTGTCGTGCGTAAAGTCGATAACCTGCACGATATTGGGATGTTGAAGCATGGCGGCGGTATGCGCCTCGCGCAGCACGTCCATGATGTCGCTGGCGGGCATGCCGGCGCCGTTGATAAGGGGGATGCGCTTAATGGCCACGCGACGGCGCAGATGCGTGTCGCGGCAAATCTCGATGGAGCCAAAACCGCCGGTCGCAAGCGTCTCGAGCGGCTGGTACCGCTTGAGCAGCTCGCGAGAGCTCGTGCCCTCCAAGGGAACGTCCGGCGAGAACCGGGCGGTATGTTGCGAGAAAAGCGGCATGGCCAACCCTCGTGCGTTTAAAGTTCGTTTGCGAGCGGCGGGCGCGGGGCCGAGCCGTTCGCGGTGGCATAGATGCTGCTAGTGTAGCACGCTCAGGCGGATGGCGAGGATGGCGGGCCGTGGACGACATTCTTCTTGGCCTCGGCTCGAGCCGTCCGGAAAGTGCGCCCCAGTTTTCAGCCAAATAATAGGATGCGCTTTCCCAACGGGGCTGGCTGCGGAAACTGCATCCCAGAATATGGGCTCAGAATGGGATGCAGTTTCCAGACCGGTGCTCAAAAGGAAACCGCATCCCGCTCTGGAACGCCAAAACGGGATGCGGTTTCCGCTGGTAGTCTGAGTTTCGTCTAAGCGAGCGTCTGGGGCCTGGACCCCGCGGCCGGCCTACCGCTTCTTCTTGCTCTTCTTCTGCTTGCGCTGCTTGCCCTTGTTGTCCTGGGACTTGTTGGCCTTGTCGCCCTGCTTGGCCTCGGCGGCAGCCTTCTCGGCCTTCATTTTCTTCTTCTTGGTCTCGATACGGAGTTTTTTGTTGATGCGCGCCTTAAGGAAGGGGCCAAACTGCTCGGCATCGCCGCGGACAAAGGTGTCCTTAGGAATCGTCACGCCCTGATCGGCGAACATGGCTACAAAGATGCGCTCACCGTCGAGTACGTGGTCGAGCTTCTCAAACGGGAAGAACTGCGACTTGCCGCTCTTGCCCCAAACCATCAGACCGTCTTCGTTGGCGGCGACGCGGCGATAGCGGCCACCCATGGACTCGTCGGCCTCGACGGCGTCGATAAAGTCACGGGCGAGCGTGTGGTGCAGGTTTTTGCTCCACCAGGCCAAAAAGGCGCCGAATACGATCAGGACGACGCCAAACTTGATCCAGTTACCGCCGGCCACCAGCATACCGATGCCGAGCAGCGCGGCAATTGCCGCGGCGACATACAGCGAGCCGCGACGCTTGGGCGAGGCGACCAAGCGGGCGAAGTCGGTGACCAGGTCGTTTTCGTACTGGTACTCGTTGAGGTACAGGATGCCGTTGTCGGCTGCGGCCTGCTTCTCGAGCGCGACCTCGACCTGGTCGGCTGCTTCGGAGGGAACGAGGTTGCTCTCTGCGTCTGCCATGCTCTTTGGACTCCTATCGCGGTGGGCTCGCCGTACGGGTTATTATGAGTGAAGTATGCCGTGCGACCGCATGGCCGTCGCGGCAACAAGACTCAGTATACCCGGGGGAGCACCCATGGAATCGTTGTACCGAAAGTATCGCCCGCTCACCTTCGACTCCGTGGTGGGCCAGCAGCATATCGTCTCGACGCTCGAGCACGCCATCACCGAGGGGCGCCTGTCCCACGCCTACCTGTTCTGCGGACCGCGCGGCACGGGCAAGACCACCATGGCGCGCATTCTGGCCAAGGCGCTGCTGTGCCGCAATGCCGAGGCGGCGCGCGCCGAGGGCGCAAGCGGCTGCATGCCCGACGGCACCTGTGAGGAGTGCGAGCTCATCGCCGAGGGCAACCACCCCGATGTCTACGAGCTCGATGCCGCAAGCCGCACGGGCGTGGACAACGTGCGCGAGGAGATTATCAACTCCGTCAACTTTGCCCCGGTGCGCGGCAAGTACAAGATCTATATCATCGACGAGGTCCACATGCTCACGACGGCGGCGTTTAACGCGCTGCTCAAGACGCTCGAGGAGCCGCCGGCACACGTGATCTTTGTGTTGTGCACCACCGACCCGCAAAAGATTCTGGAGACCATCCTCTCGCGCTGCCAGCGCTTCGATTTCCACCGCATCGGCAACGAGGATATCGAGCATCGCCTGTCCTACGTGTGCGAGCAGGAGGGCTTCGATTACGACGACGAGGCGCTGGCCATCGTGGCGCGCCATGCCAAGGGCGGCATGCGCGACGCGCTTTCCACGCTGGAGCAGCTGAGCGTCTTCGGAAACGGCACCGTGCATGCGGACGATGCCCGCTCGCTTTTGGGCGAAGTTTCGGACCAGATTCTGGGCGAGTTTGCCCGCGCTATTGCCGAGCGTGATATTGCTGAGCTCTATGGGCTCATTCGCGCACAGGTCGAGGAGGGCAATGACCTGCTTGAGCTGACGCGCGACTTGGTGGCGCATATGCGCGACGTGTATGTGGCCTGCGTTGCCGGTGCCCGCGCCGAGCTGTTTGAGGGCGGGGCCGAGCAGGCCGAGGCGCTTGCTGCCGAGGCTGCTGCCTTTGGCGAGCATCCGGGCGACCGTCTGGCCCGCGTGCTGACGGTGCTCGACGATGCCGCGTTGGAGATGAGGGGCGCGAGCGACGTGCGCCTGGTGCTCGAGATCGCCTGCACGCGCCTGGCACGTCCCGAGGCCGATCTGACCATTGAGGCCCTGGCCGAGCGCGTGGCACGCTTGGAGGCCATGGTCGCCAACGCCGCGGTGCCGGCGAGCGTGGCTGCTGCTCAGGCGAGTGCGCCTGCTGCATCCGCACCCGCTGCTGCCCAGCAGCCGACGCTCATTTCGGGCGCCCGCGCTGCCACTCCTGCGGCGACCGCCGCCCCCGCTGCTACGTCCGCGCATCAGGGTGGCATGCCTTGGGACCGCGGCGCTGCTGCTCCGTCTGCCCAGTCTGCGCCCAAGTCCGCGGCTCCGGCTCCCGCGCCCAAACCTGTAACGCCTGCACCTCAACCCGTTACGGCTCCGGCTCCCGCGTCTACTGCATCGACCGTGCCGGTGTCCAAGCCCAACACTGCCGCTCAGGTTGCTGCCGCCGGCGCTGCCGAGACCCCCGCGGTCGAGGATGCCGGCGAGCTCCAGCGCAAATGGGTCGAGGTCGTCGAGCGCGTCAAGGCCCAACAACCTTCTTATGCGGCTCTCCTGTTGAACGCTCGCGCTACGGCAGACGATGGTTCTAAGCTCACGGTCTCGTTCCCTACGGCATTTGCTATCAAGATGCTCGGGCGTGCTGATACACAGGCGGTGTTTTTGCCGACAGTCAACGCAGTCTTCGGTCGTCGTACCGTCGACTATGTCCTGAATGGGGGTGGCACGCCGGCTCCTCAACATGAGGAGCATTCTCCATCTGCACGGGCTGCGGCATCTGCGGACCCGCAACCCGTGTCCTCGGCGCCCACTGCATCCTCGAGCGCCAGCGCGACGCAGCCAAAAGCGGCGCCGGTAGCGGCACCGATCCCGTCGGCGCCTGAACCCGCTGCGCCCAAACCGGCCGCTCCGGTCCCCGCGCCCAAGCCCGTTGCCGCGCCTGCGCCCAAGTCATCCGACCTGGCCAAGGCCCCCTGGCTGCGCTCCGACAACCCTGCCGGCGCTCCCGCTACGGGCAAGCTCCCGACCGAGCCCGCGCCCCGAGCGCCCGAGCGCGCGTCCGCTCCCAAGACTCAGCCGTCTGCGCAGGCTGCGCCGTGGGAATCCGAGCAGGTGCCCTACGACGACGCCATGGTTGCCGGTTTCGCTGCCGATGCGGGCGGGGACGATCTGCCTCCGTTCGACGTGCCTGCCGCGGCGCCTGCGCACAGCCCTGCCGCTTCAGCCGCGGCTCCCGCAGTCGCGACGTCCGCTCTCGCAAGCGACGACGCCCCCGCTGCCCCTTGGGAGTCCAACCCCGGCGCCGGCAGTCCCTTCGGCCACCAGGGCGCAGCCCCGAGCATTCCGCAGACCGAGGACGAGGCCAAAGCCCTCATCCGCAACGTCTTTGGCCAGGCCACCATCTTCAAACCGGTGGAGTAGCTGTACAGGCTGGTATACTGCTCAAGAAGAGACGTCTTTGTCTGGGCGCATCTGTATTTCGGACATGTGGAGCGTGGTGCCGCGTATCTCGCATTCGAGCAGGCAGATGCGTGACGGTCGGCCTAGGGTGCTGAGGTCGACACGATACGTCGCACGGCTGTCCGTGTACTCGACTTGTTCGGCGCTAGCGGTTGCTCCGATTGTCAAAAAAGAGCCTGGCTCGGCATCGACAATCTTGGAGTCTTTTATCTTCACCTTGAGCTCTTGGTAAAGGGACGGGCTGTTGTAGTAAACGGTTCGGGTTCCGTCGGTGCACTCATCGGTCGCTTCCCATTTGACGACGGGCTGGTCCGAGCTGGCTATCAGCAGTTCTGCTCCAAAAGCTATGGCATGGGTGATGACAACCAGCAATGCCCAGCCGACAAAGAGATAGAGAACCACATATGCAACGGGGTGTTTTGAGCGGATGTTTTGGAGTGCGTCGGGGGCATTCATGGGGCACCTCCAAATTGCTATCTTTGACAATCAAATTATACCATGCCGTCATGAGCGCCACCTCGAGCGGGGGTTTAGCATTTTGCTATCTAGCTGGATGCAGAAAATGCCGGGTTCAGGCTCTACAAGATTTAGCTTTCGATATTATGCAGATGCGAATTATTCAACTTTGCATAATCTTTGGGCGTGGCTTGCACTCCAGGACATGTATATCGACTGAGGTGGCACGACCGCCCCGCTCGCTTGCCCCGCGCCGTGGTACGATTTTTGCGTTTGAAAGTCCCGCCGCGCTCCGGCTGCCCTTGCAGCTTGTCGCGCGGCCGCACGTAAAGGAGCCATCATGGCCGGTATGAACATGCAACAGATGATGAAGCAGGCCCGCAAGATGCAGGAGCAGCTTGCCGCCGCGCAGGAGAACCTCAAGTCCCAGACCGTCGACGCCTCTGCCGGCGGCGGCATGGTCAAGGTGACCGTCAACGGCGAGATGGAGCTCGTCAACCTCACCATCGACCCCGATGCGCTCGACCCCGAGGACGTCGATATGCTGCAGGACATGATCATGGCTGCCGTCAACGAGGCCGTCCGCGGCGTCAACGAGCTCGCCAACAAGCAGATGGGCGCCATCACCGGCGGCCTCAACATCCCGGGCATGCCGTTCTAAGACACGCATATATATGAGTGCGAATCACAGTCTGCAAAAACTGCTCGATGAGCTGGGCCGTCTGCCGGGCATTGGTCCCAAGTCGGCCCAGCGCATCGCCTATTACCTGCTCGAGGCCGATGCCGAGGAGGCCCGCCGCCTGGCCGAGGCCATCCTGGAGGTCAAGCAGGAGGTCCACTTTTGCAGCCGTTGCTTTAACTACGCCACGGCCGACGAGTGCTCCATCTGCCAGGACCCGATGCGCGATACCACTCGCATTTGCGTGGTGGGCGAGCCGCGCGATGTCCAGGCGATCGAGCGCACGGGCAGCTACCACGGCCTCTACCACGTATTGGGCGGCGTGATCAGTCCCATGGACAAGATTGGCCCCGAGCAGCTGCACATTCGAGAGCTGCTGGCACGCTTGGGCCACGAGGACATCCACGAGGTCATCATCGCCACCAACCCCAATATTGAGGGCGAGACCACGGCGAGCTATCTGGCCCGTACCATCAAGCCGTTGGGCGTCGAGGTGTCGCGTCTGGCAAGCGGCCTTCCCGTGGGCGGCGACTTGGAGTATGCCGACGAGCTTACGCTTGGCCGCGCCATCGAGGCCCGCCGCGCGATTTAGGTGGCGAGCCTGCTCCTGCCGTATGTTTTCCTCGCGACGCACGGGGTAGTCATAATTTCCCCGTGCGACTGTGAGTTTGTTGTGCAACAAAGATGCTTCGTATCCGCTTATCGCATGGACGCTTCCGCTCGCATCCTTAATTTGTCCATTCGTTGCGCAACCTTTTTGGTTCGCTGATACACTCAAATATGGATTCGAATGAATGCGCCGCTCCCGAGCGGCGTGTTTTTGTTGGAGGAGAACGCATGCGGCCCGGGAGCACTCAGACAAAGCGCGGCGCCGCGGTGCGCATACGACGCCGACTGGGCTTGGCGCCGCGGGCGTACGCACTGCTATCGTGCTCGCTGGTGCTGGTCATAGCTGGCGTTTCTGCCTATGGCATGACCGTGCCGTCCATGATGCAGGCGCATGCCGCACGCGAACCGCGCGTGGGGCATGAGGTCAAAAGCGATCTGGGCACCACGACTGGATATGCTTGGGCAAGTGTGGTCGGGCATATTGTGTTTGGCACCGACGATGCGGACGGCGCCGAGGCCCCGGACAACGAAGTCACGCTTGCCAATGGCAAAACCATCGTGCTCACCAACACCAAGATCATCGATCGATTGTCCAACAATAGCGTGGCGGCAACGGTGAATAAGGTCGAGCAGCAAAAGGAGCAGGACGCCCAGCAGTCCGGAAAGCCCGGTAGCTCGGATACTTCTGGCTCCGGCTCGGATTCATCGAGTTCGGGCGGCGGCTCTGGGTCGGGTTCCTCTACCGGAGGGCCTGGAAACGGCGGCTCGACGGGCGGCAACACTGACAACGATGCAAACTCCGGCGGCCTTTCCGCTGCTGAGGAAGAGAGCATTCACAGTTGGCTTGTGACCAAGTACAACATGCTCGACGGCTATGTTTCTCGTGCCAATGATGTGGTCTCGACCTATAACTCTACGGGAGATCCTAGGCCGTGCGACAGCCTGGTCGGGGAGATGTTTGTCATTCGAGCCGAGTTCGGTCGTCAGACATTCTCGCCCCGGTCAAAGTGGTATCAGCAGTATGCCAATCTGTGGGGCTGTTACACCAACCTATGTCAATGGGTCGGCCATTACGGCGATGATGACGTCGCGCTCGGTAACTTCAACAATAACGTGGCGGCGCTTGCCCTATGATGACCGATCTTGCATCCACCACACCACAATCGCTCGGTCGCGATCCGATGGTCGGCCTGCGCCTGGCGCGTGTCGACGGGTTTGAGCCGGCCATTGCGCTCGGTCAGGACGAACTGCCTGCCTATCTGCGTCGTTTTACGATGTTGTTTGCCGACGATGCCACCATGCGCCGTGGCGGTATCGGCCGCGTGACGCGTGCCGTCAACGCCCAAGGCGAGGCCGTGGCGCTCAAGCAGCTCATCTTGCCGGCGCGCGATGAGTTTGACGACGATGCCGCTCACGAGGCGCTGGTCGCCAAGTTCAAGGCGGCGTTTCGCGAGGAATACGAATGCCATCGCGCCCTTTCGGGCCTTAAGGGCTTTCCCTGCCTCTATGGCTGGGGCGAGGTCGACGGTGTGCCTGCAATTGTCATGGAATGGGTCGAGGGCGAGACGCTTGCCCGCTTGCGTTCGCGACTCGCCGTGGACGATGCCGGACGCCTGTCGCCGCTTGTGGCGGCGCGTCTGGGTCGCGACCTGTTCGATCTGCTCTGCCGTATGAGCCTGGTGGGCGAGGGCTTTGTCCATTGCGATATCTCGCCCGCTAATATTATGGTGCGTACGGCGCGCCTGCCGCTTGACCGGCAGCTTGCCGAGGGCACCTTTGACCTGTGCCTGATCGACTTTGGCTCGTCGCTGGCGCTCGAGCCTGCGTCGGCCGTGGCCGGTACCGGCGGCAAGGCGTCGTTTACGGAGCGTTATGCCACGCTGCGTCGCGCGACGGTTGCCTATGCCCCGCCCGAGATGCTCACCGACGATATTCCCGACCTGCGCGCTTTGCGTATGTCGCCGGCGATCGACGTCTATGCCGCGGCAAGCACGGTTTACGAGCTCATTGCCGGCGTCGCGCCATACGAAGCCGCGCCGGGCACTTCGGGCACCTCGTGTTCGCGCAAAAAGACGCGCGACATCGCCAGCCCCTATCGTCTCAAGATGGACACGCGCCCCGACTATCCCATTGGTGTCCATGCGCCCGGTTGTGATTTGACTCAGCTGCTTCGTCGTGAGCCCGATGTGGCGCTCGCCGCGGCCGAGCAGGCCCAGCAGCTGGGGCTTGAGCCGGATTCCGAAGAGCTACGCGATGCACTGGCGTTTGTCGATGCCCAGCTGTTCGACGTGGTGATGGCCTGTCTGTCCAGCCATCAAAAAGATCGTCCCGAGCCGGCGGCGGTCGAGGCGGCGCTCTCGGCGTTTTGTGACCACTATACGCAAAATGTCGGTCGTTCGCTCCGCGGCGAGCCGCTCACGCCGTGCCCCATGGATGCGTCCGGCCGCGCGGTTCGTCGCGCGCTGATGGTCGGCGCGACGGTCGTCTGTGGCGTGGTTTGGGCTGTGGTCGTGGTTTCGGCCACGCTGCTGGCGTCGGGCGCTCGCGTGACGGCGACTTTGGGATCGCTCGTGTGGTCTGGGTCGCTACCGGGTATTATTGCCGCACTGGCGTTGGCGCTGCCAGGCATAGCCGGCGTTGCCGCGGGGGCACTTGCACGTGATCGGCGCTCGGGCTTCCTGCAGGGTGTGCTTGCGCTTTCTGCCTGCGAGGTTCCGGTGTTGGTTGTGGCTGCATGTAGCGTATTTTCCCAACGCGCCGTGATGGGCGGCCTTGTTGCCGCTCTGGTTGCAACCTATACGCTTACGTGGTTTTTGCTTGCGATGGGCTTTGCCTTTGAACTTCCCGTTTCGGCACCGCGACGCACAAAAGCCCAGATGGCGACTCCGCTTGCCGGTGGAGCCGCAGCTGCCCGTACTTTTGGCGGACCTGTCGAAGTATCGTCCGATTCTATTTCTACGACCAAGGAGGCCTAGGTCATGGCATCTCAAGTTGAGCTCACCCCATGCGGGGCCATGTTTGACATCTTTAAGCGCGCGGCGCATCTGAGCCATATCGAGCTGTGCGGCTTGGTGCTTTCGTCCCGTCCGCTCGCCGACGGCCGCAGCCCGCAGAGCCGAGCCGCCGATCGCTCTTGGGTTTCCCGCTTTATCGTTCGCGCGCCGGTCGGCACGCTTCAGCAGCGCTACTTTGCCGAATACGGTACCTCGGCTGCGCGTATTATGTCGCAACTGGCCCTGCGCCAGCGCAATCCCATGGACTCCACGGCTGTGATCAATATGGTGTGCGGTCCTGCAGGTGAACCGATGGTACACGCGCTCGAAGAATGCCACCAGGACACGAATCTCTATCGCAACGCGCTCGATCGCCTGTCCCAGGCGGCGGAACTCATGCCCGCCGAGCGCGCCGAGGCCGTGCTGGTGCTGTTTGTCGCCGTCGGTTGTTCGGCGGATGTGCGGTCCTCGGTGAACTATGCCATCGACTACGCACACGCGACCTGTGGCGGAGGCACATCCACGCCGCGTTCGCTTGGCATGTCGCTGACTGCGGGCGAACGCGAACCCGCCCCGGCGCACCCCTTGGGCTTGCTGCGCGTGCAAAACAGTTTTGTCGTGAGCGCCCCGCGCTGGATTCAGCCGAGTGAGCAGGGTGTTGAGATTGGCGCGCTGGCCACTGGTGAGGGCGATATTACCGACGTCGGCGACGATGTCTCGGCCCGCCATGCCCATATCTGGTGCGATGCTCAAAATATCTGGCACGTCGAGGACTTGTCGTCCACCAACGGAACCGTGGTGGTAAACGGGGCCACGCGCGTCTGCATTCAGGTCGAGCCCGGCCGTTCCGCCCAACTCAATCCCGGCGACGAGCTCAAGCTCGGCGAATCCACTACCTATGCCATTCTCTTCGGTGCCCTCTAGCCGGCAGTTAGGGACGTTCCTTTTCTGCCGGCACTTGGGGACACTCCTTGGCGCGCCAGGGCCGGCCGCTTGGGACGAGGGGCCATTTCGCCCCTTGGCGGTCAGTCGGGGTAAACCTTTACCGCACGCCTATATTTGCCGAAATTACACTTGACGGCGGGGTACAATAAACCCGCATGCGGATTTCCGTTGCGGGCGCTTCCCATCGCCGGGGCGTGCCCGGGAGCATCCGGCATGCGGCCTTTGCGGCGCTCGGTCATGTGCAAGACGGGCGGTCGGGCCTGTAGGGCGCATCAGTTGCCCCTCGCCTCGGCATGTCTTCTCTCCACGCCATGTACCTGCTGCTGAGCCTGCCTGCCAGATGATTGGAAGCAACAGCGTAAATCCCATCACGCCAACATCCCGGCGATCGCCGGGGCCTGTATACCTATATGAGAGGAGAGGGGTATATGGCGCGTAAGTTTAAGTCTATGGACGGCAACGAGGCGGCCGCATATGTTTCGTATGCGTACACCGAGGTAGCGGGAATCTATCCCATTACGCCGTCCAGCCCGATGGCCGACCATGTCGACCAGTGGGCGGCCCAGGGTCGCAAGAATATCTTCGGCACCCCGGTCAAGGTCGTCGAGATGGAGTCCGAGGCAGGTGCAGCCGGTACCGTTCACGGTTCGCTGGGCGCCGGTGCTCTGACCACCACCTACACGGCTTCTCAGGGTCTGCTCCTGATGATCCCGAACATGTACAAGATCGCGGGCGAGCAGCTCCCGGGCGTCTTCCACGTCTCCGCGCGTTGCGTCGCTTCCCACGCCCTGAACATTTTTGGCGATCACTCCGACGTCATGGCCTGTCGTCAGACCGGCTTCGCCATGCTCGCCGAGGGCAACGTCCAGGAGGTCATGGACCTCTCGCCGGTGGCTCACCTTGCCGCCATCGAGGGTAAGACCCCGTTCCTTAACTTCTTCGACGGCTTCCGCACCAGCCACGAGATCCAGAAGGTCGCCATGTGGGACTACAAGGATCTGGCCGAGATGTGCGACATGGACGCCGTCCAGGCTTTCCGCGACCACGCGCTCAACCCTGAGCACCCGCACACCCGCGGCAGCCACGAGAACGGCGATATCTTCTTCCAGAACCGTGAGGCCTGCAACAAGGTCTACGACGAGCTTCCCGCCGTCGTCGAGGGCTACATGAAGAAGATCAACGAGAAGCTCGGCACCGATTACGGCCTGTTCAACTACTACGGCGCTCCCGATGCCGACCGCGTCGTCGTGTGCATGGGCTCCTTCTGCGACGTGCTTGAGGAAGTCATCGACTACCTCAACGCTCACGGCGAGAAGGTCGGCCTGGTCAAGGTTCGTCTGTTCCGTCCGTTCTCCATCAAGCACTTCGTCGACGTTCTCCCCGAGACCGTCCAGAAGATTGCCGTCATGGACCGTACCAAGGAGCCGGGTTCTATCGGCGAGCCGCTCTACCAGGACGTCGTCTCCGCTCTCTACGAGGCTGGCAAGACGGGCATCAAGGTCGTCGGCGGCCGTTATGGCTTGGGCAGCAAGGACACGCCTCCCGCGTCCGCGTTCGCTGTCTTCGAGGAGCTCAAGAAGGACGAGCCCAAGCGCGAGTTCACCATCGGCATTGTCGATGACGTGACCAACCTGAGCCTGCCCGAGGTCGAGGATGCGCCCAACACCGCAGCCCCCGGCACCATCGAGTGCAAGTTCTGGGGTCTGGGTGGCGACGGTACCGTCGGCGCCAACAAGAACTCGATCAAGATCATCGGCGACCACACCGACAAGTACGTCCAGGCCTACTTCCAGTACGACTCCAAGAAGACCGGCGGCGTCACCGTCTCGCACCTGCGCTTTGGTGATTCTCCGATCCGTTCGCCGTACTACGTGACCAAGGCCGATTTTGTCGCCTGCCACAACCCCAGCTACATCGTTAAGGGCTTCAAGATGGTTCGCGACGTCAAGCCGGGCGGCACCTTCCTGGTCAACTGCCAGTGGAGCGACGAGGAGTTCGCCGAGCACATGCCCGCCGTGGCCAAGCGCTACATCGCGAACAACAACGTCAACGTCTACCTGATCGACGCTATCGACCTGGCGGCCAAGGTCGGCATGGGCAAGCGCACCAACACGGTGCTCCAGTCTGCCTTCTTCGCGCTGGCCAAGGTCCTGCCCGCCGAGGACGCCCTGCAGTACATGAAGGACGCGGCTACCAAGTCCTACATGAAGAAGGGCCAGGCTATCGTCGACGCCAACCACAAGGCCATCGATGCCGGCGCTACCGCTTTCCGTAAGTTCGAGGTTCCGGCCGACTGGGCTACCGCCGAGGACGCCGCTCCCGTCGAGCTCTCCGAGGAGACCAAGTCCGCCATCGCCCAGCAGGTCAAGAACCTGCTCGAGCCCATCGATCGCATGGATGGCGACAGCCTGCCCGTTTCTGCCTTCGTCGGTTGCGCCGACGGCCAGTTTGAGCTGGGCGCCTCCGCATACGAGAAGCGCGGCGTCGCCGTGGTCGTTCCTCACTGGGACGAGACCAAGTGCATCCAGTGCAACCAGTGCGCCTATGTGTGCCCGCATGCCACCATCCGTCCGTTCGCGATGACCGAGGACGAGGCTGCCGCCGCGCCCGAGGCTACCCGCACGCTCGACGCCATGGGCCCCAAGGCCAAGGGCATGAAGTTCACCATGGCCGTGTCCCCGCTCGACTGCATGGGTTGCACCAACTGCGTCAAGGTTTGCCCCAAGGGCGCCCTCGAGATGGTTCCCACCGAGCAGGAGATGGACCAGCAGCCCGTTTGGGACTACATGGTCGAGAACGTCTCCGAGAAGAAGGAGCTCATCGCGGCCAACGTCAAGGGCAGCCAGTTTAAGCAGCCCTACCTGGAGTTCTCCGGCTCCTGCGCCGGCTGCGCCGAGACCGCCTATGCACGTCTGGTGACCCAGGTCGCCGGCGACCGCATGTTCATTTCCAACGCCACCGGCTGCTCCTCCATTTGGGGCAACCCCGCTGCCACCGCTCCTTACTGCAAGGACAAGGACGGTCACGGCCCGGCGTGGAACAACTCCCTGTTCGAGGACAATGCCGAGCACGGTCTGGGCATGGCCGTTGGCTATGAGGCCGTTCAGCACAAGCTGATCGCCGCTACCCAGGACATCATCGCTGCCGATGGTCCGTCCGATGAGCTCAAGGCTGCCGGCCAGGCTTGGATCGACTCCGTCAACGACGCCGAGGCTTCCAAGACCGCTGCCGCTGCCTACGTTGCCGAGCTCGAGAAGTGCGGCTGCGACGCTTCCAAGGCGATCCTCGCCGACAAGGCTTACCTCACCAAGAAGTCCTTCTGGATCTTCGGCGGCGACGGTTGGGCCTACGACATCGGCTTCGGTGGCCTGGACCACGTCCTGGCTTCCGGCCACAACGTCAACGTCTTCGTCTTCGACACCGAGGTCTACTCCAACACCGGTGGTCAGGCCTCCAAGGCCTCGAACCTGGGCCAGGTCGCTCAGTTCGCCGCTGCCGGTAAGGTGACCAAGAAGAAGTCCCTGGCCGAGATCGCCATGAGCTACGGCTACGTCTACGTGGCGCAGGTCGCCATGGGCGCCAACCCGGCTCAGACCCTCAAGGCCATCCACGAGGCCGAGGCCTACGACGGCCCGTCCCTCATCATCGGCTATAGCCCCTGCGAGATGCACTCCATCAAGAAGGGTGGCATGCAGAACTGCCAGGCCGAGATGAAGAAGGCTGTCGAGTGCGGTTACTGGAACCTCTTCCGCTTCAACCCCGAGGCTGCTGCCGGCAAGAAGTTCTCGCTCGATTCCAAGGAGCCTGCGGGCGGTTATCAGGAGTTCCTGATGAACGAGGCCCGTTACGCTTCGCTGACGCGTTCCTTCCCCGAGCGCGCCGAGGAGCTCTTCAAGGAGAACGAGCAGGCCGCTATGGACCGCTACGCTCACCTGCTGAAGCTCAAGACGGTGTACAACGAGGCCTAGGTCTCCCACCGCAGGATCTGAGGGCTGACCTTCGCGGACGTCCTCGGACATGAAAGAACCCCCGCTGCGCACTACGTGCGGCGGGGGTTCTTTCGTCCTGCGGAGTGCCCGCGAAGGTTAGCCCTCAGATCCTGCTACGACTACGTCCTCGGATTGTGTGGGCGGATGAAGGACGTAGTTGGCGGGTATTCCATCCCTTTCGCTGTTTCGCGGCTTTGCCGCGAAACCTCGCGCCACTTTGGGGATGGATGGGGGACTTGGCTGTTGCCGCCTTTTCGGAGCTCTTCTTTATTCCTTATGCTGGATGAAAAGCCCCTTGTTTTTGCAGGGGTGCATACTCGACTTATATGTGCATAGAATCTCGTATAGTGCGAGTAAGATATTGCGCTGTCCGTTTTGTGTTTAGCAGAGATGTAGTTTGCATAATCCGACATAATCCTTGCTTCATTTAAATAAAGTCGCACGTAAATTACGTAGATATGTCTGAGCTGGAGTTCTGTACGCTGAGCGGATAAAAACGACCGTTCACCGTTCCGCTATTTTCAAAATGAATAAAATGAGCGATAAAGAGAATATAAACCTTAATAAACTCGCGTATCGCACGGACGCGGGTTATTAATGGGTTGTAGGCCTTTTACAGAAAGGATTCCAGCAATGTCTAAGCCTCTTGGTAAGCCCGATCGTATTGTCGTCGCCCTTGGCGGCAACGCCCTCGGCAACAACCCCGTCGAGCAGATCGAGGCCGTGAGCAACACCGCCCATGCCCTCCTCGGCCTCATCGAGCAGGGCAACGAGATCATCATCACCCACGGCAACGGCCCGCAGGTCGGCATGATCCAGAACGCCTTCGCCGCTGCCCACGATGCCATCGGTACCCCCGAGATGCCGCTGCCCGAGTGCGGCGCCATGTCCCAGGGCTACATTGGTTATCACCTGCAGCAGGGCATCGGCCGCGAGATGCACAAGCGCTATAAGCGTTGGCACGCCGCCACCGTCGTCACCCAGATCGAGTGCGATCCCGACGATCCCGCGTTCAAGAACCCGACCAAGCCGATCGGTCCCTTCTATACCGAGGAGCAGGCCAAGGAGTTCATGGCCGAGGATCCCTCCAAGGTCTTCGTCGAGGATTCCGGCCGCGGCTGGCGTCGCGTCGTCGCTTCCCCCGATCCCAAGAAGATCGTCGAGGCCGACTCCATCCTCAACCTGCTCGACAACGAGTTCATCGTCATCGCCTGCGGTGGCGGCGGCATCCCCGTCGTCCGCGACTACGAGAACAAGGGCTGCTACAAGGGCGTTCCCGCCGTCATCGACAAGGACCTGGGCGGCGAGCTGTTGGCCGAGGACTGCGACGCTGACGTTCTGTTCCTGCTGACCGCCGTTGAGCATGTCGCCATCAACTTCGGCAAGCCCAACCAGGAGGAGCTCGAGGACCTCACCGCCGACGAGGCCGAGCGCCTGGCCGACGAGGGCCAGTTCGGCAAGGGTTCCATGGAGCCCAAGGTTCGCGCTGCTATCAAGTTCGCGCGTTCCCGCAAGGGTCGTACCTGCATCATCGGCGCTCTGGACAAGGCCGCCGAGACCATGGCCGGCCTCTCCGGTACCCGCATCCACGAGTAGTCTCTACTCTGCTGCCTCTCTTGTGGGCGCCAGGCAAAGCGCCCACAAACTAGCCTCTCTTCATGAGCCCCGCAGTCCGCTCCGACTGCGGGGCTTTTGCTATTCACCTAGTCATTGGGGACGTTCTTAAATGACTAGTCAAACAAGAGCGCCCCCAATGACCACTCATTTAAGTCTGTCCCCAATGACTAGTAGTAGGCCCACATGGCTTCGACTTCGTTGAGGACCTCTACGACGCCCCAGCGGCGGGCGCTGCGGTTGGCCGAGTTGGGGTCGTAGACGCCAATCTGGTTGGCGTTGTCGATGCCGTAGAGCACGATGTAGTGGCCTACGTTGGTAAACGTACCGGGGCGCACTGCGGCGATGACGGGCGCACCCGAGCGAAGTGCTTGGGTAATCGATTCGCGATCGTTATAGAGCTGTGTTCCGTTGAGCCCTAGCTGCCACGCACCGCCTGTCATAAACGACCACTCGGTGGCACCAGTGGGGGCGTAGTTGCCGGCTTCGGCCAGTGCGCATACATCGACCGGCGTCTTATCGGTGTGGCCGGTCTTAAAGATATAGACCATGGTGAGGCAAGTGGGACCGCAAGCGTTTTCTCGAATAGTGCCACCGGCATAGGGCAGCTCCGACCATGCGGGGTCAATTTGGTAGATGTGGGGCATGGCGCCGGCCTGCCATTGCGAGCGTGGGGTCGAGAACGCAAAGGAGTAACCGGGCGCGACGGGAGCTTTAAGCAGCTTGTCCTCGGCAGTGGGCTCAAGACCGGCTGATCCGTGGGAGATACAGGATCCCAAAAACACAAAGACGAGGCAGGCGGCAATGGAGCAAAGCGCAAGGCGTAGGCGGCGGGCCGGAAGCGCGTGGCTTGTGGTGTGCGACGCGGGGTGAGGGGCGGAATTGCCGCGATCGCGTTGAGGTCGCGAAAAGGAGCGCTTGACGTAGTAGTCGGTCTTACGGCGATCGTAGCGGCGTGGCTGCGATGTGCCGGTCTGGCGTTGGCGTGTGCTCGTACTTACACGGTCTGACTGCTGCACGGTACGGCTTTGCTGCCGCGAAGAAGCCCCGAGCTGCTCTTGGGGGCGCTGCGGGTTGTCGTTGTCGGAGGTGATTTTGGGCGTTGACGTGGTGCGGCCGGCAAGGCGCACGCTTTGTGGCCGTTGGTCGCCGTCATTGTATCCGTATGCCATTCGAATCACCTTGCCTCATGTGTAACTTGTCTATCCTACATAAAAAGATGCACGACACATGGGTATGTGCGCCAAAAGCCTGACAAATGGTATGAACGTTGCCGCGCCGCGCGCCAAGCGTCACGGCAACAGGTATTCAAAAGCAGACAAGATGAAAGCGTCCAAGACGAATGACGTCTCCCGCCGTTCGTCCCAAAAACGGTGCCGCTCGTTTTGCAATTCTGCCTTCGGTCGAGCTGCGAGCGGCGCTGCTGCGCCAAGGCCGTATCTTAAAGCCATGGAATAAAAGCGCGCGGCAAAACGGACCGCGCAAGGGGTGACGCCAAGGGCGTCAAACAGGAAAGGAGGGGAACAATGGCGGACAAGAACGCAGAAGTTGCAGTCGAGGATAACGGCGGCATGAAGAAAACGCTTTCGCTCTGGAACTTCTTCACCATCGGCTTCGGTGCCATCATCGGTACCGGTTGGGTTCTGCAGGTCGGCGACTGGATGGTCGTGGGCGGCGGTCCCGTTCCCGCTATGATCGCATTCCTCTTGGGTGCAATCTTCCTCGTGCCCGTCGGAGCTGTTTTCGGTGAGCTCACGGCTGCTATCCCCATCTCGGGCGGCATTGTCGAGTATGTCGATCGTAGCTTTGGCCGTACGCTGAGCTACATCACCGGATGGCTTTTGGCCCTGGGCAACGGCATCCTGTGCCCGTGGGAGGCCATCGCCATTTCGACCCTCGTGTCTGAAATGTTCGGCAGCCTGCCCGGCCTTGAGTGGCTGCGCGCCGTCAAGCTCTACACCATCCTGGGGGCCGACGTTTACCTGTTCCCGACGCTGATCGCGCTCGGCTTTGCAGTCTACGTTATCTTCCTCAATTTCCGCGGTGCCAGCTCGGCTGCCAAGCTCCAGGCCTTCCTGACCAAGGCCCTGCTCTGCGGCATGCTGCTCGCCATGGGCGTCTCGCTGTTCACCGGCTCGCCGGACAATGCCATGCCCGTGTTCTCCCAGGTCACCGGCGCTGGCGGCGGCAAGGCCGCTACCGAGAGCACCAGCCTGTTTGCCGGCATCGTGTCGGTCCTGGTTCTGACCCCGTTCTTCTACGCTGGCTTCGACACCATTCCTCAGCAGGCTGAGGAAGCAGCCGAGGGCCTCAACTGGAACAAGTTCGGCAAGATCATCTCCCTGGCTCTGCTGGCCGCTGGCGGCTTCTACATGGTCTGCATCTACTCGTTCGGCACCATCCTCGACTGGCATGAGTTCGTTAAGAGCCCGGTTCCCGCGCTCGCCTGCCTCAAGGGCATCAACATGCTTCTGTACCTGGCCATGCTCGTCATCGCCACGCTTGGACCCATGGGCCCGATGAACTCCTTCTACGGCGCCACGAGCCGCATCATGCTCGCCATGGGCCGCAAGGGCCAGTTGCCCGAGCAGTTCGCCGAGGTCGACCCCAAGTCTGGCGCTCCCAAGCTCGCCTGCGTCGTTCTGGGCGTCATCACCGTCGTCGGTCCGTTCCTGGGCAAGAACATGCTCATCCCTCTGACCAACGTGTCGGCTCTCGCCTTCATCTTCTCCTGCGGCATGGTCGCCCTCGCTTGCCTGCGCATGCGCTTCACCGAGCCCGACCTACCTCGTCCCTACGAGGTGCCCGGTGGCAAGTTTGGCATCTCCCTCGCTATCGCTGCCTGCGCCATCATCATCGGCCTGCTTGTGATTCCGTTCTCTCCCGCCTCCCTCAACATGGTGGAGTGGAGCATCGTGATCGGCTGGTTGGCTATTGGCCTGGCCCTCATGGCTTTCACCAATTCCCGCAAAAAGTAACGCCGAGCCGGGGCGGATCAGGTGCGCGGGCCCCTCTCTTCCGCGCACCGAACCCGGCGCCACTTGGGTAGCTTTGTGAGGCCTTAACCCAACACGGCCTCGCCCACTATATGGATCCATAAGGAGGAACCATGTCCACTAAGTATGCAATCGTTGGCGGCAAGCTCATCGACGGTACCGGTGCCGAGCCGGTCGAGAACTCCCTCGTTCTCGTCGACGACAACGGCAAGATCGAGTACGCCGGTGCTATGCAGGACCTTCCCGAGGGCGTTGAGGTTATCGACGCCGCCGGCAAGACCGTCCTTCCCGGCCTGATCGACACCCACCTGCACTTCTCGGGCAACCTGACCGACGATGATACCGATTGGGTCATGCAGCCGCTCCTCGAGAAGCAGGCCGTCGCCGTGAAGCAGGCCTACGACTGCCTCACCCACGGCCTCACCACCGTCTGCGAGATCGGCCGCTTTGGTATCCAGATCCGTGACTGCATCGACAAGGGCGTCTTCAAGGGCCCGCGCGTTCTGGCCACCGGCCTTGGCTTCTGCCGCGTTGCCGGCCACGGCGACTCCCACCACTGCAGCCAGGAGCTCAACAAGGAATCGCACCCCTGGGGCGATCAGGTCGACGGTCCTTGGGATCTGCGCAAGGCCGTCCGTCGTCGCCTGCGCGAGAACCCCGATGCCATCAAGATCTGGGCTACCGGTGGCGGCATCTGGCGCTGGGACTCCGGCCGCGACCAGCACTACTGCTCCGAGGAGATTCAGGCCGTGGTCGAAGAGGCCAAGATGGTCGGCATCCCCGTGTGGAGCCACTGCTACAACAACCACGCCGCTGCCTACGATTCCGTTCGCTTTGGCTGCGAGCAGCTGATTCACGGCTTCGATATCGATGAGCGTACCATGGACCTCATGGCCGAGCAGGGCACCTTCTTCACCCCGACGATCGCCTTCCTGCCCACCTGGTACGCCACCTATCCGCCCGTCTACGTCCCCGAGCTGCACGACAAGTACGAGGGCACCCTGGTCGAGAAGGAGCTGCAGCGCAACTACGACTGCCTGCGCGAGGCCAAGAAGCGCGGCGTCGTCATGACGATCGGCTCCGACTCCTTCTCCTTCGTCACCCCGTACGGCACCTGCTCCATCGAGGAGATGTACGAGTTCGTCGACAAGATCGGCTTCACCCCGGTCGAGACCATCACCTGTGCCACCCTCAACGGTGCCAAGATGTGCCACATCGAGGACGAGACCGGTTCCATCGAGGCCGGCAAGTGCGCCGACCTGCTGGTCGTCAACGGTGACGTCGCCGCCGACATCCACGTGCTCAACACCGACAACATGGACGTCATCATGAAGGACGGCTGGATTGTCGAGGGCGGCACCTTCGGCGAGGCAAACAAGTACAGCGCCTAAGCTACCGTTCATCGATGGCTTGATGTAAAACACAGTATTTGATTGCATAATGCAATGGAGAGGGTCGCTTGCGGCCCTCTTTATTGCTATGGGGTGCGTCGGTAAGAAGGAGATGACGGTGGATCTCAATAGGCTGATTCTGGGCAAGAGCTACAACTCTACCAAGGTCTTTCGTACCGCTCAGCATGTGGTTCAAGCCATTTTGCTCGGTATTGTCGTTCCGCTGCTTATCCTGCTGCTCATCTGGGATCTAACCGATAATCCCAATCCCGTTCCGGCCGTTGTCGTCATTGCCGGCTTGGTCATGCTGTGCTTCTTCTTCTCGTACGTCTTTGTCGTTCCCGACGACCTCACATCGAGCGCAACCGACCGCACGCTCGCCATCGCTTCAAAAATATTCGCCTACACGTCGCGCGGCCTTACGCCCGAAGCTGCCCTGGGCGCCTCTAAGATCATCCTGTCCGAAACTATCGCCTCTGCCATCTGCTTTACCGACGGCAAGCAGGTGTTGGCAAGCTGGGGCGAGGACTCGGCAAAATGCCCCGCGGGCACCCCGGTGGTGCTGCGGACTACGCTCAACGTGATCAACAGCGGTGAGCAAAGCGTGTTCTCGCGCGATGCCTCGACCGAGACAGGTGGCTACTTTCCGCGCCTGCGCGCCGGTATTGTCGCACCGCTTACCGTGCGCGGGCATTGCGTGGGCACGCTCGAGCTGTATTATCCCCGTCTGAGCAGCATCGATATGCGCCAGACGGCGCTTGCCTCGGGCTTTGCCGACCTCATTTCCACGCAGCTTGCGAGCTTTGAGCTCGAGCGCCAGGACGAGCTTACGGCCCGCGTGGAGCTGCGCGCCTTGCAATCGCAGGTCGATCCTCATTTTCTGTTTAACACCATCAGCACCATCGTGTCGCTCGTTCGAACCGAGCCCGACAAGGCTCGATCGCTGCTGATCGACTTCTCCAATTACTATCGTCAGACGCTTTCTGATTCCGATACGCTCACCACGCTCGAGCACGAGGTGGAACAGGGTACTCGTTATATCAATCTTATGCAGGCCCGGTATGGCGACGGCCGTTTGCGCGTCTCGGTCGATATCGACTTTGAGGTGCGCGATTGCATGGTGCCGCCGTTTATCTTGCAGCCGTTGCTCGAAAACTGCATCAAACACGCGCAGCGCGAGACCGAGCCGCTTTCTATTCGTGTTAGGGCTTTCGAGACCGATGACGGTTTGGAGATCATCGTCGAGGACGATGGCATCGGTATGAGCGAAGAGGTCTGCGCGCATCTGTTTGAGCAGCATCGCCTGGAGGAGCCCGAGAGCATTACCGCCGACGGCTCCATCAAACGAGGCTGCGGCTTGGCGCTCTTCAACGTGCTTCAGCGCATCCATTTCTTTTACGGAGAAGATTCTGGCATGCGCGTGAAGTCCCAGGAGGGCGTTGGCACGCAGGTCATCGTCGAGCTGAACGGCGAGCCGCATGAGCCGGCGCCGTTGACGGCGTAGCACGCGGTTGGATTGAGAGAAAAAGAGGGGAAGCACATATGTCCGAAGGCTGGAACATCTTGGTGGTTGATGACGAGCCTCCCATTAGGGCTGAGCTACGCTATCTGTTGGAAAAGGATGCGCGTGTGGGTCAGATTGCCGAGGCGGGCAATGTCACCGAAGCCGTGGAGTCGATTCTGTCGAACAAGCCCGACGTGCTGTTTTTAGACATTACCATGCCCGGTCGCTCGGGAATTGAGCTTGCCGAGACGCTGCAGAACCTAAAGACGCCGCCGGTGGTTGTGTTTGTGACAGCGTTTGCCGAATTTGCCGCCGATGCGTATAACCTCGATGCGGTCGACTATGTCGTCAAGCCGGTCGAGGACGCACGCCTGTCAAAGGCACTCGACAAGATCGAGGCAGCCTTGGGTGCCCGTCGTGTTATCCATGCTCCGCGCCAACCTTTGCGTCTGACGGTGGACCGCGGGGGCAAAAAGGTGTTCATTCCCGCCGCAGACGTCTGCTACTTTGAGGCGCGCGCCGATTTTTGCAACGCCATCTGCGCCGAGGGAACGTACCTGATCAATGAGTCGATCTCTTCGCTCGAGCGTCGCTTGGACTCCGAGGGCTTTATTCGCGTTCATCGCAGCTACCTGGTCAATTTGGAAGACGTGCACAATGTTGAGATTGGCTCCACGGGGTTGATGGAGCTCAGGCTCGACCGCGTGAACTCGACGGTACCGGTGTCCCGTCGTCGTGCCGCCGAGGTCAAGTCGCACCTGGGGCTTGCGTAGACGGTCTGCATGCCGTCGTTTACCATCGCAGGTTTGGCATGGGCGCGCGGTGGGCATAATGGGTGGCATCGAATGAAATCGAAAGGATCATTATGCCCGCGCTTATCACCCATCATCTGTTTGGCGAGGAAAGCATCGACCGTCTTCCGCAGGGCGTCATCACGTCCGATGAAGAGCGCATTGCCTTTATCTTGGGCAACCAAGGCCCCGACCCGTTCTTCTTTCACATTCTGACACCGCGTGTTTCCGACTGCACGCTGCTGGCGCAGGTCATGCATCGGTCGCGCATGTCTCGCCAGTTCGCGTGCCTGCGCGACGGCGTGTCGCATCTGCTGCCGCGCGACGCCAGCTTGGGTCGTGCCTTTGCGCTGGGCCTGCTGTCTCATTACGTGCTCGACCGCAACGCCCACCCCTTTGTCTATGAGCAGCAGTTTGGCATCGTGGAGTCCGATTCAGAGCTTGAGGATTCGAGCAGTCAGGTCCATGCTGTGATCGAGAGCGACCTGGATGTACTGATGCTGCAGCTTAAACGCGATGGCGCTACGGTCGACGATTACCCGCCGGCGGGCGAGATCGTCACCACCGATCGCATCAATCGCGTGGCCGGCGTGCTGATGAGCTATGTTGCCGGACGCGTGTACGGCATTGACATTCCGGCGGGGGAGTACGGTGCTGCCGTTGCCAATATGCAGCGACTTTACCGCGCGATTGAGCCGGCCGGCTCCGCAAAGACGCGCGCGATCTCGCTGGTTGAGGGCTTGGTGCACGATTACTCGCTGCTCGACGGCCTTGCTCATCGCGTGACGACGGAGTTGCCCGAGCGCACCGGTAACCTGGGCCATCTGACATGGAAGAATCCCTTTACCGACGAGGCCTCGAACGAGAGTTTCCCCGAGGTCTTTGATCGCGCGCTGGGCGATTACGAGTGCACGGTCGCACGTTTTATCGAGACCGGTGACATGGATGTCGTGACCAGTCACGTCAACTACAGCGGTCGCGTGCTCAATGCCGATGAGGAGTTCGACCGCGAGGAATAGGGCCCGTGCGTGCCCCTTTGCCGAATCCTTACCGGCGGTTCTGGACAATTGGGGTACGATGAACTAACTGCATATCGGGCGAATACGAAGGGTCCCTGTCCATGAAATACACCAAGCTCGAGCGTAACTGGGTTATGTATGATGTGGGCAATTCGGCCCTCGTGCTGCTCAATACCTCGGTGGTGCCCATTTACTTTAACGCCATCAATACCGGCGCTTCCTCGGCCGACCTGGTGGTCGCCTGGGGCAATGCACAGACGATCGCCTCGCTGGTCATCGCCATGCTCATGCCCATTCTGGGCGCACTTGCCGACTACGCTGGCAACAAAATCAAGTTCTTCTTGGGCTTTTTCCTCACGGGCCTGGTTCTTTGCCTGGCGCAGGCTATCCCAATGTCCGCCATGGCATTTTTGACCGTGTACGTGCTGTGCACCATCGGCCTTAACTCTTCTATGACGTTCTACGACGCCATGCTGCCCGACGTTACCACCGACGAGCGCATGGACGCCGTGTCCAGCTCGGGTTATGCCTGGGGCTACATCGGTTCCACCGTGCCGTTCGTCATCTGCCTGGCGCTCATCATGGGTGGCCCCGCTCTTGGCGTCCCCACCATGCTGGCAACGCGTCTGTCTTTTATCATCACTGGTGCCTGGTGGCTCATCTTTACCCTGCCGCTCATTCACACCTATAAGCAAAAGTATGGTCGCGAGCGCGGTCCCGAGGACACCATCGGCCACATCGTTGGCGGTGTGTTCTCCGAGGTCGGACACACCATGCGCGAGATCGCCCACAACAAGACCGTGCTGGTCTACATGATTGCGTTCTTCTTCTATATCGATGGCGTCCACACGGTCATTTCCATGGCTACCAGCTACGGCTCGGCTTTGGGCATCGATTCGACCCAGCTGGTACTGGCGCTGCTCGTCACGCAGTTCGTGGCCTTTCCGTCCGCCATCATCTACGGCAAGCTCGCCGGCCGCGTGGGCACGCTCAACATGATCTTGGTGGCAGTCGCCGCCTATATGGGCATTGTGCTGTTCGCCGCGTTCTTCCTAAAGACCGCCTTTGAGTTTTGGGTGCTTGCCATTATGGTCGGCCTGTTCCAGGGCGGCGTGCAGGCGCTCAGCCGTAGCTACTTTGGCCGCATTATCCCCAAGGAAAAATCCAACGAGTACTACGGCTTCTTTGACATCTTCGGTCGCTATGCAAGCGTCATGGGCACTTTCCTAGTGTCGGTCGTCACCTCGCTGACCGGCAACCCGTCGCTGGGCGTCCTTTCCATTGGCGTGCTGCTGATCGTTGGCTTTATGCTGCTGGTCCGCCTGTCCCGCATGACTCGGGCGGCAGAGCATGCCGCATAGGAGCGAGCGGCTATTGTGCCTGTCCACGGTACTCTTTTGGGGTTATCCGCAATAAACATTGCGACTTGCGAGCAATGATTTGCCCAAGTGGGTATGATGGAATCAGCTAGGTCGCGGGGCGTCGCCTGTGTTTGGCGGCGTCCCGTTTTTGTGTTGCAGGGAGGGTAAGGCATGAACGCCACAGTCGTGATTCCAACGTATTGGGCGGGCGATGACGCTTGCGCAAACGCCCCTGGCACCTATGACCATTCGACGCGACTCAACGCCGACAATCCCGAACTCGACCGCTGCCTGGCCTCGCTTGAGCAGGTACGTGACATCCCGCGCATCATCCTTTTGGTGGTCTGTCCCGTTTCTGCCACAGCCGATGTGTCGCTGCGCGTGCGCGAGATTGTCGACGCGCATCCCACGCTCAAGGTCACCGTTGTCACCAACACCCAGGCCTCGCGCATTGCAGACCGGGTTGCTCAGATCGCGCCCAAGGGTTCGGGCGAGTGCGTGAGCCTGCGAGGCTACGGTGCCATCCGCAACATGGGGCTAGCCTGTGCCGCTGTGCTGGGGCATGACGCGGTTATCTTTTTGGATGACGATGAGACTGTCATCGACGCCGACTTTATGAAGCGCGCGACCTATGCGTTGGGGCAGCAGACGCGTCAGGGCTTGCCGATCTTGGTCAAGAGCGGCTATTTCTACGATCGCGACGGCTCGCCGCTGGCTCCCACGGACAAGGCGGGCATCTGCCATCGTTGGTGGACCAAGCGCATCGAGTTCAACCGTTGGATGAAAAAGGCGCTCTCGGGCACCCGCATCTCGCGCTCCAACTACGTGTGCGGCGGCCTGATGGCCCTGCACGCCCGCGCCTTTACGCGTGTGGCCTTTGACCCGTTTATCACCCGCGGCGAGGACTTGGATTACCTCTTTAACATGCGCATGTTTGGCTACGACGTGTGGTTCGATAACGAGTGGACCGTGCGCCATCTGCCTCCGGAGTCCGAAAAGCGCTCACCGCGCTTTATGCAGGATGTATACCGTTGGTACTACGAACGGGCCAAGTTGACATTCGCCGCGCATCAAAAGGAGCTCATTCCCGTTACGGCGGCATCACTCATGCCCTACCCGGGCCCGTGGATTTCGCGCGAGCTCGACGACCGCGTGCGCAAGACCGCTATGGTCCGCAGCGTGTTTACCCGCGAGCATGAGGGCTACCTGCGCATCTGGCGCCACGGTATTGACGAGGCCAAGACCTACGCGCGCCAAAACGCCGCAAGCTACCTGCGTTTCCAGAGCTTTTGGCCCAAGATCATGGACGGGCTTTGGCGTGACGCACAACTGATCAGTATCCTGGAGGGGGCCGAATGATCGACCGCCGCGCCCAGCGCGATAGTTCAATATCAATCTTTCGCATCATTGCCGTTGCCTGCGCCATTTGCGTGCTGGTGTACTTTATTTTTGCCTTGGTGACCGGTATCGAGCCGATCGCCACGGTGATTGCCTGCGCGCTGCTGTGCATCTTTCTGTGCATCTTTATCTTTTTGACGCTCAATCCCGATTCGGTGCGCTCCCAGTACACCGAGGAGACGCTCTCGGTGGCCTCGGCCATGCTCGAGGACATTAAGGGCGGTCTGACGCAGGAGTCGGCGCGTTTGGTGTGCCGGCGCATTTTGCCCGAGACGCGCGCCATGACGGTGGCCATCACCGACGAGGGCAACGTGTTGGCCTGCGCGGGCGAGTTTGAGGAAAAACTACTGCCAGATTCTCCCATCCACACGCTTGCCACACGCTACGTTATCGAACATGGCATCGTGCAGTCGTTCAACCGTATGGTGGATGTCGTGGGCTCGGATGGCTCGCACAACCAAGTCCCCGCCGGCATTATCGCCCCCATCAAGGTGGGCGATCGTACCGTCGGCACGCTCAAGTTCTACTACAAGACCCCGCGCGCCGTCGACCGTACCCAGTACGCGCTTGCCTCGGGCTTTGCCGAGATCTTGTCCACGCAGCTCGCCATCCACGAGCTCGAGGTGCAAAAGGAACTCACAGCGCGCGCCGAGGTGCGTGCGCTGCAGGCGCAGATTAACCCACACTTCCTGTTCAACACGCTGAACACCATTGCATCGTTTACGCGCACCGACCCGCTGCGGGCCCGCGAACTGCTTCGTGAGTTCTCATCGTTCTATCGTGCCACGCTCGACAACTCGGGATCGCTTATTCCGGTCTCGCGCGAGGTTGCACAGACCAAGCGCTACCTTACCTTTGAGAAGGCCCGCTTTGGCGAGGACCGCGTGCTTGCGACGTTCGATGTGTCCGAGGACGTGGAAGATACGCTGGTGCCGGCGTTCGTGATCCAGCCGATTGTCGAGAACGCCGTACGTCATGGTATGGGCGATGACGACGCCCTGAGGATCGACGTGACCGTTCACCAAGACGGCGAGGATGCAATCTTGATTGCCGTGGCCGATAATGGCGTGGGCATGGATGAGGGTACCGCCGCCAGACTGTTTGACGAGCGCTCTGCCCGTCCCGACGCCAGCTCTCCCCAGGGTGGCGGCGCCGGTGTGGCCATGCACAATATTTCGGAGCGCATCCATCGCTTTTATGGGCCGCACTCCTATACGCGTGTCGAATCGGCGCCGGGCAAGGGCACCAAAGTGCTCCTTCATCTTGATTTGTCAGAGAGCATCTTTGACATTCAAGAGTAAAATAAAGGGCTACGGGCTCAACGTCATGCGACGGATGCCCGGCGTAGTTAGTTGACGAAAGGTTTTATCCCTATGCTGCGTGCGATGATTGTGGATGATGAGGCGCCGGCTCGCTCGGAGCTTCGCTTCCTGCTCGAGCAAACGGGCAAGATCGGCACGATCACGGAGGCGTCGAGCGTCCGCTCCGCCATCGAGATGCTTATGGAAAGTCGCGTGGATGTCGTGTTTCTCGATATCTCGATGCCCGGTGCCTCGGGCCTGCAACTTGCCGAGGTGCTGCATAAGCTCAAAAATCCGCCGGCGATCGTGTTTGTGACTGCGTATAGTGACCATGCGGTCGAGGCATTCGACGTGGATGCCGTCGATTATCTGATGAAGCCGGTCGAGGAAGCTCGCTTGGATCGCGCGATCGAGAAGGTCATGCAACGCGCCAAGCCGGTTACGGACAGCAAGGTGACCATCGAGCGTATCCCGGTGGAAAAGGGCGGCCGCAAGGTGCTCATTCCCGTGGACGACATTCGCTTTATCATGGCCAAGGACGATTACTCCTGCATCTATACCGTCGATGATCGCTTTTTGTCGACGACCTCGCTGGCGCAGTTTGAGGCCAAGCTCTGCGACTTTGGCTTCTTCCGTGTTCACCGCCGCTATATCGTCAACTTGGCGTGCGTCACGGATGTGGAGACGGTGCCCTCGGGCGCCATCCAGCTGGGCATTACGGGCGTCGACGAACGCGTGCCGGTTTCGCGCCGCCGCGTCGTGCCGCTCAAGAAGGCTCTGAGTCTCTAGCACACTGGCCCCGCAGCCCTGTAGACCCATCGTCTGCGGAGCCGTGGGGCCTTTTTGTATGTATCTGCCGAATCGTTTTTTGCGGAAGGGATCCCATGAACAGTGCAAGCGCCAAGCGTATCGACATCATCTCGGACACCCACGGCTATCTTTCGCCTGCGCTCCTGGATGAGCTTGAGGGCGCAGACCTGATCATCCACGCCGGCGATCTCACGTCAGAGATGGACTACGAGCACCTATGCACCATCGCCCCCGTGCGGGCCGTACTGGGCAACAACGATTACTACCGCGACTACGGTCCCGATGTAGACCGTCTTGCGCTCTTTACCTACGAAGGCCTCAAATTCGCCGTAGCCCACTACCGCGAAGACCTTCCGGTGGGATCCGTAGACGTAGCCATCAATGGTCACACCCACGTAACCAAAGAAGCCCAAGTGGGCCGTTGTTTAGTCCTCAACCCGGGCAGCGCTAGCTACCCCAGAGGCACCCGAGGCCCCACCATGGCCAGAATGCTAGTAAAAGACGGCAAGATCATAAGCACCAAATTTATTGATCTAGAGTAACCACAACAAAAACGGGGGATGCAAATGCGTCCCCCGTTTCCATTTGAGCCAAAGGCAGAGCTTCAACAAAAACAATCAGACCAACCCCGCCGAGGAGCACGCGGGCTAGCCGCGCAGCGGCGCACGCCCGCAAAACTGGTTGAATAATGTGACGGCAGGGAGGGCTTCCGGGGCTGAGGGCGGGGGTTAAGTTTGTCGCGAGTTCCGCACGCAAAGGAAAGCACTTAATGTGCTTTCCGTCTTGCGCAGG
>CABUJN010000018.1:0-35522 GCA_902491935.1 uncultured Collinsella sp. | reverse complement strand
TTAGTAGTCGAACTGGTGGTAGTAGCGGCGGTACTTGAGGTTGTGCTTGGTGACCAGCTCGTAGTTGCGCGCGAGGCGGTCGGTGGTCAGCACGGACAGGATCCAGGGGGACACGATGACGCGGAAGTCGTCGTCCAGGCCCGGGATCGCGTACTCGGCGGTGTCGATGATGACGTAGTCCTCGTCGCCGGTCACGCCGCTGGTGAGGAAGGCGCGGACGCGCTCGTCGAGGGCGCGGCACTCGTCCTCTCCCATGAACAGGAACACCGGGACGCCGGGCTCGAGCAGCTCGAGCGTGCCGTGGAAGAAGTCGTGCGAGGTGATGTGGCGGATGCGCTTCCACTGCATCTCCTCGAGCAGGCACATGGAGTACAGGATGGTCTCGCCCCACAGCGCGCCCGAGCCGATGAACATGGTGTAGTCGGCCAGCGCGTACTTCCTGGCGAGCTCCTCGGCGCGCGGCTCGAAGCGCTTGCGGATGTCGAGCATGTCCTTCCAGACGTCCTTCGTCTGCTCGATGAACAGGTCGAACTTGGGGAAGCAGCCGCGGCGGTTGAGCAGGCGCAGGCCGAAGCAGTCGGCGAGGTAGTAGCCCTTCTCGCAGCCGCCGGCGCCGTGGTCGGAGGCCATCATGACGCAGTTCTCGGCGCCCACGGCCTGCCCGATCTTGCCCTCGGGGTTGGTCATGGCGAAGACGCGCACGCCCATCTCCCTCATCTTGCCGACGGCCTCGAGCACCTCGGGGGTGGTGCCGGACTCGGAGGCGGTCAGCACGACGGACCTGTCGGTCATGCGCTTGTGGCCCATGACGTTCCACTCGGCGGCGTGGATCAGGTAGACCTCGAGGTCGCGGTCGCCGAACTTGTTCATGAGGTACTCGAGCTGCATGAACTCGTCCCAGGTGCCGCCGACGCCCATCAGGAAGACGGCGTCGTAGCCCTCCTCGTGCACGCGGTCGGCCAGGGCGGTCATCTTCTTGCCGGCCTCGTAGACGTTCCTGCCGTCCTCGAGGTAGCCCTCCTGGTCGAAGTGCATGATCTCGATCTTCTCGGTCTCCTTCATTCCCGCTCCTTTCACGAGCAGTTTGAATTGTCGCACGGAATGAACGGGCTTGCCGCCCCGTCGCACCGCTTAACCTTGTGGACATCTTGGCCCCAAGCTCAACAATTCAAAGGTTCTTAATACCAGTGAACGATTACAGGTTAGCCGTTTTTAATACCGATTTTATGATTTCATCCTCCCCTCTCGGTAGACGGTCAGTTTTTGCCGCTCATCGGTCAAGCGACATATATCCGTAAAAACGAGCGCCCCCGCCATGCGCAGGGACGCTCTAGACGCTAATAGTTGTAGGTATATCCGCCGGCGTCGCCGCGGGTAAAAGACTTGGCATGCTCGATTGCCTGCCCACTCGAGTCATAGGTCAGGCCTTCCAGCACGAGCGCCAGATCGCCCGGCTCAAGATTGAGCAAACTCGCATCGCGTGCGCCCAGCGCCTCGATATCGAGTTTCTCTACCGACTGATCTGGCTTGCGTCCCAACATATCGTAGGTCTCGAACAGGCTGAAGACCGAAATGTCCACGTCTTCGATGCCCGGAAACAGCAGGCACGGAATCAGTGTCATCTCGATCGATACGGGCTCACCATCGATGCAGTTGAGGCGGCGCACCGAGTAAAGCAGATCGTCCTCGGCGATGCCAAACAAGTCGGCATAATACGGGCCGGCGTAGCGTTTGGAGCGCGCCAGGATGCGCACCGACGGCGTCGCGCCCGATGCCAAAACCGACTGGCGGAAGCCGCCCTTGCGTTCGTGCTCGTCAAACCACTTGTGTCCCACAAAGGCGCCTTTGCCCTGCACGCGACGAATCTGGCCACTTTTGACCAGCTCGTCCATGGCGCTTCGGATTGTCAGGCGTGTCGTGCCAAACTCCTCGGCCAGCTCGTTTTCGGACGGAATCATCGAGCCCGTCGGGTAGTCGCCGCGCTCGATTCGCTCCGCAATGCAGCGGCGAATTTGTTTGTAAACCGGCAAGTCTTCTACTGCATCAGCCATTCGACACCCACCTTCGTCGCAACGCCGTCTGCCTCGCCGTTATCGGCAAAACGATACTTGGTCGGCAGAATCACGGACTTGCAATACTCGACAAAGCCATCGGTCTCGTCGCGCTCGTGCGAAGCCTTGTAAAACACCGGCGTGCCCTCCTGAGCATTCAGCAACTTGGCCTCGTCGGCGTTCAGACGGCTGATGGAAATATGCTCCTTGCCGTGCGTCACATGGACATTCCCCTCCTTGAGCAAAACGTCGTAGAGGCTTTCCTGCTCAAAATCGTGATCGGGAAGCGAGGGGCACAAAGACAGATTGACGTAAGCCGTCTCGATCGATGCCGGGGAACCGTTGACCACACGCACGCGCCGAATGCAGAAGAGCGGCATGCCCAGGTCGATCTGGGCTTTTTGGGCAAGATCGATATCGGCATACACGACCTTGGACCAAACCAGGCGCGCGGTCGACTTTGAGCCAACCCTCTCCACCGCCTGCGTATAGTTCCATGTTTCCTGAAAGATGTTCAGCGGTTTGGGAGGACACACATAGGTGCCCGAACCGCGGCGGCTTTCCAAAGTTCCGCACGAAATAAGGCGCGTGATCGCAGCACGCAACGCCGTGCGCGACACGCCCAGCTCTTCACAGAGCACACGCTCGGCGGGCAGCCGGTCGCCACCCTGCAGGTCATAATGTTTGATATACCAAAGAATGCCCTCAAAGGCGCGGTCTTTGGGCGGAATCGCATATGGTTCACTCGACATGGGCAAGACTCCTCAACTGCTTGATGCTGCAGGAATCATTGCTCCGGACGCCTCATGGCGTCGAAGGCTTCTTTGATCTGCTCCGCAACGTTCCGATACGACCGATATAGGCCGGAGTCTCGCTTGACTTCGCCCGCGGTCACCGGAATCTCAAGCTTCGAAATCTCATCCTTGCCGGTTTGCACGACAACGATGACACCCATACCAAGGCACATATTACGCTTGGCAGCGTTGTTTTTGGTAGCCTGAGCTGGATTAATCAAAATCTGCTGAGCCAGTTCGCGTTTGCTGAGCTCCGGCACATCCTCGGGATTTCCGGTCTCGGCAATCTCGCACTGCAGCACATCCGCATAGTCAAAAATCTTCGGCTCGCCGCCGCGCTGATGCACGGCCCACTTGCGGCGCGTGGCATCCTGGTAGATAGCCGGCAAAAACGTAAACCGCGGTGGGTCCAAAATCGTATCCGTGATGGTAAACACATCGGGATCAAAGGCATCCTGCGGGTTTTTCTTCTTGAACAGCCCCATATCACCCTCCCGTACTAGCATTAAACAACTCAAGCTGAATATAGCACCAATTTCAAGCCGCCACTTTACCGTATCGGTACGCGGCGTCTATGGCTCGCCCAGCGGAAGAGTTTACGGACGAGGGCCGGGGTGCCTGCCTTGTTTTGAGAAGTTCGCGGAGCCCACTTTTCAAAACAAGGCAGGCACCCCGGCCCCGCCGGCAAATAGCGGACACTCCGCATGCAATCTATGCAAACAAACAAGTACGCTTAGCTACATTCGGTAAGCTCGAGCACGCTGCCCTTAACGATAAGCGCCGGCTCCAGGACGACCTCTTCGGCACGCCTGCCGCCCCTACCGGCAAGACGCTTGGACATGCAGCCAAAAGCATGCTCCGCAAGGACACCAGGATCCTGCTCAATCGCGGTCAGCGCCGGCTCAAAGAGAACGTCGGCCGCCGAGTTGTCATAGCTCACCACCGAGATATCGCCCGGGATGCTCTTCCCCATCTCGTGCAAGCGCTTGAGCAGACCGAGGGCGATGTTATCCGAACTTGCGAACACAGCGGTGGCATCAGTTGCGAGCACCGCCTCCGAGGCCTCATAGGCACTCGGAATGTAGTACTCGCTCTCAAACTCCAAACGTGCGTCGATAGGCAGGCCAACCTCGCGCAGCGCGCGCTCATAGCCGGCAAGTCGCTTACGCCCCGTATTGGAACGGCGCGCGTTAACCAAGCAGGCAATGCGACGGTGGCCCTGCTCGATCAGATAGCGAGTGGCCATGTAGCCACCCATCTCGTGGTCGAACATCACCTTGTCGCACTCGAGCCCCTCAATGGCACGGTCGACCATCACGGCAGGGATAGGCAGATGGCTGACTTCTTCGCGCAGGGCGCGGTCGTCGGAGAACTCGTCGCCTACGACCAGGAAGACGCCATCAACGCCGCGCGTCACCAGCTGGCGCAGCAGCTCCAGATCGTCATCGGCGCTTCCGCCCGAGCTGGTAATGAAGAGCGCATAGCCGTCCTCGCGGCAGCGCTTTTCCAGGCTACCGGCGAGCGAGGCAAAAAAGCGGCTCTCGATGTTAGGGACGATAAGGCCCAGGGTGCGCGACTCGCGCATGACCAGGCTGCGCGCGATCTGGTTGGGAACATAGTGGTTGCGCGCCGCGACCTCTTTGATGAGCTTGCGGTTTTCTTCCGAGATGCGACAGGGCCGATTATTGAGCACAAGCGAGACCGACGAGGGGGAAAGCCCCACCTCCTGGGCGATCTGCTTGAGGGTGACTTTGTTGGCCATCTCGCTCCTTCCGGGTTTACGCGCAATCTCTTGAAAGTATAGCGACTACCCCTCTACCTCGGTGATAAACACTTTACCAATCCGGTAGACGGCTGTTTTATCGCCGCCAGCGCACCAAATCCGTCCGGGTGGGGTATATTGCAATCGATTGATGACAACGACCACCAAAAGGCGGATATTCGTATGCACGAGAACGACTTTTTTAACGAGGACCTGCTGTGCGCGCTTGCTGGCGT
This sequence comes from uncultured Collinsella sp., assembly GCA_902491935.1. Taxonomy (GTDB): domain Bacteria; phylum Actinomycetota; class Coriobacteriia; order Coriobacteriales; family Coriobacteriaceae; genus Collinsella. The sequence continues at coordinate 30,679 of CABUJN010000018.1, read as the reverse complement.
TGCCGGCGAGGACAACGTACTGATGAGCGAGCCCATGCGCGAGCACACCACGTTTAAGATCGGCGGCCCGGCCGACGTCTTTGTCACGCCCGATACCGAGCAGGGCCTCGTCGCCACGCTCGATACCTGCTATCGCTGCGATCTGCCCCTCACCATCGTGGGCAACGGCTCCGACCTACTCGTCGGCGACAAGGGCATCCGCGGCGTCGTCGTGGCGCTGGGCGAAGGCCTCTCCGACATTACGATCGACGGCACGCACGTCACGGCGGCAGCCGGCGCGCTGCTTTCCGATGTCGCAGCCGCGGCAGCCGAGGCCGGTCTCACCGGCATGGAGCCCATCTCGGGCATCCCCGGATCGGTCGGCGGCGCCTGCTACATGAACGCCGGTGCCTACGGTGCCTGCATGGCCGATGTGCTGGAGTCCGTGCGCGTCTACAAACCCGCTCGCCAGCTCGACGACGGCACCCGCGGCAGCGGCAATATCATCGAGTTCGATGTCGACGAGCTCAACCTGGGTTATCGAAAGAGCCGCATCGCCGATGACGGCTTTATCGTGCTTTCGGCCACCTTCAATCTCGCCCCGGGCAACGCCGCGATGATCAAGGCCGACATGGACGACTACCGCCAGCGCCGCGAGGACAAGCAGCCGCTCGACATGCCGAGCGCCGGCTCCACTTTCAAGCGCCCCGAGGGTTACTTTGCCGGCAAACTCATCATGGATGCCGGCCTGCGAGGACACGCCGTTGGCGGCGCGCAGGTAAGCGAAAAGCACTGCGGTTTTATCGTCAACGCCAACCACGCCACCGCCGCCGACGTTGACGAACTCATCCGCCACATCCAAACAACCGTCAAAGGCCAATTCGACGTAGACCTAGAACCCGAAGTCCACCGAGTAGGCGAATTTTTATAAAAAGAAGGCCCCGAAAGGGGCCTTCACCATATTCATTCAGATAACCCAGTCCGGTGTGTCGCGCCCCAAACCCGAGAGGGCCGCGTGCCCGCCCGCATTATATTTGATTGATCGCGAGTTCCGCACGCAAAGAAGGCCACTTAATGTGGCCTTCGTCTTGCGCAGGACTGCCCGAGCAGGCAATCAAATATATTGCGGGCGGGCACGCGGCCCCGTCGGCTTTACGACAGCGCAATACCGCCGAGCCAGCCCCAACGCACGCCAGAGCCAGTGCCATAGAAGCTAATAAACGAATCGAGCGACTTAGACGTAATGGCACCCTCGTTGCTCATAACGATGCCGCCGCCAACATAGATGCCCACGTGGCCATAGATCAGACCCGGCATGCCGGTACCGCTATGCGATGAGTCGGCCACGATCATGCCCACCTGCAGCGCCGAGCGATCGGAGCTATAGCACCAGGCGTTGAACATGTCACACGCGTTGCCGCCAAAATAGCCCACGCCGGCGTTACGGAAGACATTGGTAACCCACGCCGCGCACCAGTTCTGACCCGGCGAAGGCGTGGAGTAGCACGCGTTGACGACGGCCTGCTGTTTGCCCGAGCCGGCATTCTGTTGCGGGGTTCCGGGCGCATACGATCCGCCACCCGAGCTTGAACCACCCGAGTAGGAATTGTTCTTGTTCGCGGCGGCAGCGGCAGCGGCGGCCTTCCTGGCAGCCTCCTCAGCCTGGGCGGCAGCGAGGATCTCGGAATCGCGCTGAGCCATGAGCTCCTTGACGTCGTCGGAAAGACCGTTCAGCACGGTCTGGACTTCTTGCTGCTTGGCCTGCATATCCTGCATCTGAGCCGTCTGCTGGTCCTTGAGTTTTTCCAGGTCGGCCTTTTGTGCTTCGAGCTCGGTCTTCTGTGCGTCGAGCTCAGCCTGAATCGTCTGGATATCCTCGATGGCATCGCGGTCGCTCTTGTTGATCTTCTCAACGTAATGCGCGTTGGCGACGAGTTCCTCAAACGAGCCAGAGGCCAGCAGCAGCGACAGGATGTTCGTGCCGCCGGACTTGTAGCTGGCGGCCACGCGATCGGAAAGGTCGTTGCGCTTCTTCTTGAGCTCGGCCTTCTTTTCATCGATCTGGGCCTGCGTGTCGTCAATCTTGCCCTGGACATTCTCGATGTCGTTGAGGGTCTGGGCATTCTTGTTGGCCAGCGCCGCATACTCATTTGCGATGCTGTCGAGCTGGGCCTGAACCTCGTCGAGTTGGGCCTGGGCGGCATTCAGTTTATCGGTGGTTTCTTTGGAAGCCTCCGCCGCATGGGCGCGAGCGGGCAGGCCAAAAAGAACCGCCGCAGAAGCGGCGCCGAACAGAGCCTTGAGGGCAGTGCGGCGCGAGAGCTCCTGGGAAAGGATGGAATCGCTGTTTGGTGACATATGTACTCCGTTACATGTTTATTTATATGTCGCTCAACTCATACATATTAGCGTACATATGGCGCGTCCCAACGATTTCCACGAACGGCAGGAAACTACAAGGTCAGCGGCTCGTAAGCAAATGCCAAAGATCAGGTTATGCGTACGCAAGCTCTTCTATGAGTACGTTAGCACAATCCTCTGCTTTTCCTACAGCGCACGATTTGGGTGTCCCTGCCTGCGCTATACTCCCCTGAAGAAGTGTTCCTGATTCGATAGGAGACTACATGTCCAAAGCACTCGACCCCAAAGACACCTGCGTCCTCGTTACCGGTGGCGCCGGCTTTATCGGCTCGCACACCGTCGTTCAGCTGCTCGAGGGTGGCTACCAGGTCGTCATCGTCGATGATCTCTCCAACTCCAGCGCCGTCGCCGTCGACCGCGTCAAGACCATCGTGGGCGACGAGGCCGCCAAGAACCTCACCTTCTACGAGGCCAACGTGCTCGACCGCGATGCGATGAACAAGATCTTCGATACCCATCAGATCGACCGCGTCATCCACTTCGCCGGCTTTAAGGCCGTCGGCGAGTCGGTGAGCAAGCCCGTCGAGTACTACCACAACAACATCGAGAACACCCTGGTGCTCGTCGACGTCATGCGCAACCATGGCTGCAAGTCCATCATCTTCTCGAGCTCCTCGACCGTCTACGGCGACCCGGACAACCCGCCCGTCACCGAGGAGGATCCTAAGAAGCCCGCGACCAACCCCTATGGTTGGACCAAGTGGATGATCGAGCAGATCCTTATGGACGTCCACACCGCCGACCCCGAGTGGGACGTCGTGCTGCTCCGTTACTTCAACCCCATCGGCGCTCATCCGTCGGGCCTGATCGGCGAGGACCCCAACGGCATCCCCAACAACCTGGTGCCCTATGTCGCCCAGGTCGCCGTGGGCAAGCTCGAGGCCGTTCAGGTCTTTGGTAACGACTACCCCACCCCCGACGGCACCGGCGTGCGCGACTACATCCACGTGTGCGATCTGGCCTCTGGTCACGTTGCCGCCCTTAACTGGATGAACGGCAAGACCGGCGTCGAGATCTTTAACTTGGGCACCGGCACCGGCACCTCGGTACTCGAGGTCGTCGCCGCCTTCTCCAAGGCTTGTGGCAAGGAGCTGCCCTACGTGATCCGCGAGCGCCGCGCCGGCGACATCGCTGCCAACTGGTGCGATGCCTCCAAGGCCGAGCGCATGATGGGCTGGAAGGCCCAATACGACATCGCGGACATGTGCCGCGATAGCTGGAACTGGCAGAGCCACAACCCCAACGGCTTCGCCGACTCCGAGTAGCAAAAACCTACATACCGCTCTTGCCCCGATCTCACGTTGTGAGGTCGGGGCTTTTTTCATGGCATGTAACCATTCGCCGAAAATCGACCAACTTTTTTATCTTGCCTGTACATGTTTAAACAACATGTTTTACAATAGGCGTATCGAATCAGAACATCGGAGGCGGACTGCACACCCATCGGCAGGCCGACCCCACAACAAGAAGGTTGGTGAGCGCATTCATGGAGCGTGCAAGCGGCGTCCTCATGCCCGTCTCATCTCTGCCCGGACCATACGGAATCGGCGGCTTTGGCTGGAATGCCTACGACTTCGTCGATTTTCTCGCCTCGTGCAAACAACATTACTGGCAGATTCTGCCCCTTACGACGACCAGCTATGGCGACTCGCCCTATCAGTCGTTCTCGGCCCGCGCTGGCAACCCCAACTTTATCGACTTTGCCGAGCTTATCGAAGCAGGGTATCTGGAGCAGCGCGATATCGATGGCGTGTATCTGGGATCCGACCCCAGCAATGTCGACTACGGTGCTATCTTTGGCGGCCGCCGTCAGATTCTCGACCGCGCCGCCGAGCGCTTTGCCGCCGACAAGCCGGCCGATTTCGATGGCTTTATCCAGGCCAACGAGGACTGGCTCATCCCCTACTGTGAGTTCATGACCGTCAAAGAGGAGTGCGGTCTCAAGGCGTTTTGGGAGTGGCCCGCGGAGCTCCGCACCCGCGGCGAGGCTTCCGCCAAGGTCTGCGCCAACCATCCGGCGCGTATGCTCTACCACCAGATGACGCAGTACTTCTTCGATCGCCAGTGGAGCCGCCTCAAGGCCTATGCCAACGAGCGCGGCATTCTCATCATCGGCGACCTGCCCATCTACGTCTCGCGTGACTCCGTCGAGATGTGGGCGACGCCTGAGCTCTTTAAGATCGACGCCGCCGGCAATCCCGTGAGCGTCGCCGGCACGCCGCCCGACCAGTTCTCGGCCACCGGCCAGTACTGGGGCAACCCCATCTACGACTGGGACGCCATGGAGTCCGACGGCTTCTCCTGGTGGGAGGGCCGCATTCGCGCCGCCCTCGACATGTACGACGTCATCCGCCTGGATCACTTCCGCGGCTTCGAGGCCTATTGGGAGGTGCCGTTCTCCTCGCCCGATTCGTCCTACGGTTCGTGGACGCAGGGTCCCGGCCTCAAGTTCTTCAAGACGCTCGAGGAAAAGCTCGGCACGCTGCCCATCATCGCCGAGGACCTGGGCTTCCTCACCCCCGGCGTCATCGACATGCGCGACAACTCGGGCTTCCCCGGCATGAAGATCCTGCAGTTTGCCTTTGAGGGCACCAACTCGTACTACCTGCCGCATAACTACATCGCCAACACCGTCGCCTACGTGGGCACCCACGACAACGAGACGGCGCGCGGCTGGTTTGAGGGAACGGCCACCCCGCGTCAGCGCGAGCAGGCAGCCCTGTACACCCATCAGCAGGCCGGCGAGCCTATCACCGACGCACTCAACCGAACCATCGCAGCCAGCGTGAGCGACACGTGCATCTACACCATGCAGGACCTGCTCAACTTGGGCAACGAGGCGCGCATCAACACCCCTGCCACACTGGGCGGCAACTGGACCTGGCGCATGCTCGACGGCGCCATCACCCGCGAGCTCGAGCACAAACTCACCGACTGGACCGAGACCTACTTCCGCATCCCGTCGGAAGCCGAAATCGAGCTTCCTCAATAGGAGCTACCGCGCCTGACCCCTCCCCACCGTGCGGACGCGCTTGCTTTTCCCGCGCGAGGCCACCCCAATCCCCTCGCGCGGGCTTCTTATGAATTGCAGACATGAAACAACCCATCACAGGAGAAAACATGCCCCAAATTAACCTCATGGAACTCGCCGAGCAGTCTTTTGGCACCTCGCTCGAGCAGCTCGACGACCGTCGCATTTACAAGCTGCTGGTCAAACTCGTGCAGGAGCGCTCCGCCGCCCGCCCGCTCAACAACGGCAAGAAAAAGCTCTATTACATTTCCGCCGAATTTTTGATCGGCAAGCTGCTCATCAACAACATGATCGACCTTGGCATCTACGACGAGGTTAAGGACCAGCTCACCGCCGCAGGCCACGACCTCAACAAGATCGAGGAGTTCGAGGTCGAGCCGTCGCTCGGCAACGGCGGCCTGGGCCGCCTGGCCGCGTGCTTCCTGGATTCCATCGCCACGCTGGGCTTGACCGGCGATGGCGTGGGCCTCAACTATCACTACGGTCTGTTCCGTCAGCGCTTTGTCGACAACCAGCAGAAGGCCGTCCCCGACGAGTGGCTCGGTGAGCAGGACATCCTAGTCGACGATGACCGCTCCTACACCGTCGAGTTCGGCGATTTTGCCGTTACTTCCAAGCTCGTCAACATCGATGTGCCCGGTTACGGCCAGCCCACCAAGAACCGCCTGCGCCTGTTCGACCTGGCGAGCGTCGACGACGGCCTGGTCCCCGGCAGCTCCATCGACTTCGACAAGACCGAGATCGCCAAGAACCTCACCTTGTTCCTCTACCCCGACGATTCCGACGAGCAGGGCCGCCTACTTCGCATCTACCAGGAATACTTCATGGTAAGCAACGCCGCCCAGCTCCTGATCGACGAGGCCATCGAGCGCGGCAGCAACCTGCACGATCTGGCCGACTACGCCGTTGTCCAGATCAACGACACGCACCCCACCATGGTCATCCCCGAGCTCATTCGCTTGCTCACCACCGAGCATGGCATCGAGTTTGACGAGGCCGTGACCATCGTACGATCCATGGTCGCCTACACTAACCACACGATTCTTGCCGAGGCGCTCGAGAAGTGGCCGCTCGCCAGCCTGCAGAAGGTCTCCCCTGCCATCGCCGACATTATCGTCAAGCTCGATGAGATCGCGAAAGCCGAGCACGATGACCCGCGCGTCGCCATCATCGACGAGCACGACACCGTCCACATGGCTCACATGGACATCCACTTTGGCTTCTCCATCAACGGCGTAGCCGCCCTCCACACCAAGATCCTGGAGGACACCGAGCTTCATCCGTTCTACGAGATCTATCCCAAGAAGTTCTCCAACAAGACCAACGGCATCACCTTCCGCCGCTGGATCCATGGGGCCAACCCCGCGCTCGCCAGCCTGCTCGACGATGTGATCGGCACCGACTGGCGCAGCACCGGCGATCTGAGCAAACTCGCCAAGTTCGCCGACGACAAGGACGTTCTTGAGCGCCTGGCCGCCACCAAGGTCGAGGCCAAGGCCATCATGCGCCAGTTCATGGCGCTCGAGCAGGGCGTGACCATTCCCTCCAACGCCATCATCGACGTCCAGGTCAAGCGCATGCACGAGTACAAGCGCCAGCAGATGCTCGCGCTCTACATCATCTGGAAGTACCTCGATATCAAGAACGGCAACAGACCTAAGCACCCCGTCACCATCATCTTTGGCGGCAAGGCGGCGCCTGCCTACACTATCGCGCAGGACATCATCCATCTGATCTTGACGCTGTCGCAGTGGATTGCAAACGACCCCGACGTGGCTCCCTACCTGCAGGTTGTCATGATCGAGAACTACAACGTCACCGCCGCCGAGCGCGTGATCCCCGCCGCTGATATCTCCGAGCAGATCAGCCTGGCCTCCAAGGAAGCGAGCGGCACCTCCAACATGAAGTTCATGCTCAACGGCGCCCTAACCCTGTGCACGCTCGACGGTGCCAACGTGGAGATTGCCGAGCTCGTGGGCGACGAGAACATCTATACCTTTGGTGCCTCGTCCAAACAGGTCGAGCAGCTCTACGCCGACGGCACCTACAACGCCGGTGCGCTCTACCGCAAGCCCGGCATTAAACTGCTGGTGGACTTCATCACCAACCCGGCCTTTATGGCGACCGGCAACGCCGAGCGCCTGCAGCGCCTGCACGACGACATTAAGGGCAAGGACTGGTTTATGGCCCTGCTCGACATTGAGGAGTACATCCAGACCAAGGAGCGCGTGTTGGCCGACTACGAGGACCAGGACGCCTGGATGCGCAAGGCGCTCATCAATATCGCCAACGCCGGCACCTTCTCGTCCGACCGCACCATCTCCCAGTACAACGACGAGATCTGGCACCTGAACTAATTTCGCTTCCCTTACCCATCCTCTTGAGAAACGGAGTCGTGGCAACACGGCTCCGTTTTTTGTGCCCGCGCGTTACCCTGTGACCCGACTCGGCCAAACAATCTCGATCTGTAACAACTGCTCGGTAAAAACGGTCCCAGTTGTTACAGATCGAGACAAACGACCGGCCAGACAACCCCAACACAAAGAAAGGCTCCCCTCTCGCCCAGCGGACGGGAGGGGAGCCTTATATGTGACCGCGGCAAAAGGATGGCAATACCGCAGTCGCCCAAAGGGAGGGTCCGGATGCACCGGGCCTAGATAAGGTTCTTGCCAGACACCTTATCGAAGAGATGGGTCGCGTTCTTCTCGAACTTGAACCAGATGGTGTCGCCAGCCTTGAGCGCGCCCTTGGCCTCGAGGTCGACGACGGGGATAATCAGGACAAACTGGCCATCGGGAGCGGTCACGTGGACATGCTCGGTCGAGCCCATGAGCTCGGTCACCTCGACGGTGCCCTGGAGCGCACCCTCCTCGTCCTTGTCGGCAAGCAGGATCTGCTCGGGACGCACGCCGGCCGTAATCTCCTTCACGTCGCCGCCGTCCCAGTTGAGGGCAAGCTGAGCGCAAGTCTCGGGGGCGAGCGCCACGTTCATATCCTCGGTCTTGACGGTAAAGCCGTTGCCCGAGCGCACCAGCTGGGCATCGAAGAAGTTCATCTGCGGCACGCCGATGAAGCCGGCGACGAAGATGTTCGCGGGATGGTTGAAGACCTCCTGCGGCGTGGCGATCTGCTGGACAACGCCGTCCTTCATGACCACGATGCGGTCGCCAAGGGTCATGGCCTCGGTCTGGTCGTGAGTAACGTAGATGAAGGTGCCCTTGATCTCGTGGCGCAGCTTAATGAGCTCGGCTCGCATCTGGTTACGCAGCTTGGCGTCCAGGTTGGACAGCGGCTCGTCCATCAGGAAGACCTTGGGGTCACGCACGATGGCGCGGCCGATAGCGACACGCTGGCGCTGGCCGCCGGAGAGCGCCTTGGGCTTACGGTCGAGGTACTCGGTAATGCCCAGAATCTCGGCAGCAGAGCGAACCTTGCGGTCGATCTCGTCTTTGGGGACCTTCTTGAGCTCAAGCGTAAACGCCATGTTCTCGTACACCGTCATGTTGGGGTACAGAGCGTAGCTCTGGAACACCATGGCGATGTCGCGGTCCTTGGGCGCCACGTCGTTGACGCGCTTGCCGTCGATGAGCACGTCGCCCGAGGTAATGTCCTCCAGGCCGGCGACCATGCGCATCGTCGTGGACTTACCGCAGCCAGAGGGGCCAACGAGGACGACGAACTCCTGGTCGTGAACGGTGAGGTTGAAGTCCTCTACAGCGAGCACACCGTCCTCGGTAACCTTGAGGTTGTGCTTCTTCTCCTCGGTCTTCTTCTTTTTGCCAAAGAAGCCCTTCTTTTTTGACTCGTTGTTGGGATACACCTTCTGAACATGTTTGAGAACGATCTCGGCCATGTCTCTACCTTTCGATATGCGGCGCCACGCTGAGGGGCGCCGCAGAAACTTGCAAAACAGTTACGGCATCAGCCCTTGACGGCACCTGCCACCACGCCGTCGATGATGTACTTCTGACAGAGGATGTACATGATGACGATGGGGATAACGACCATCATGATGCAGGCCATCATGGGGCCGAGCTCGACGTGGCCGTAGCCGCCGCGGAAGTACTGGATCAAGATAGGAATGGTCTTGTACTTGGTGGAGTCGAGCGTAAGGTAGGGCAGCAGATAGTCGTTCCAGACCCACATGGTCTCGAGGATGCCGACCGAAAGATAGGTGGGCTTCATGATGGGAAGGACGATCTTAAAGAACACCTGGACCGGGTTGCAGCCGTCGATCATGGCCGCCTCTTCGATCTCGAGCGGAATGTTCTTTACAAAGCCGGCGAACATAAAGACCGCCAGGCCCGCGCCAAAGCCGAGGTAGATAAAGCAGATGTTGAACGGCGTGTTGAAGCCGATGCGGTCCGCCAAATTGGACAGCGTGAACATGAGCATCTGGAACGGCACGACCATCGAGAACACGAACAGGTAATAGAAGAAGTTCGAGATCTTGTTGTTGACACGAACCACGTACCAAGCGCACATGGAGCAGCACACCAAGATCAGCACGACCGACGTGACCGTGATGATGAGCGAGTACATAAATGCCGAGGCAAAGCCCTGCTCGTTAAGGGCGTGCATGTAGTTTGCGAGGCCGTTGAACGTCTCGGGCGTGAGCAGATCGAATGCCGTGGTGGTGCTGATTGCGGTCGCTTTCTTAAAAGAATTAAGCGCAATCATGAACACGGGGTAGATCCACGCGAGCGACAGAATCGTAAAGAAGATCGAGAGCGCGCGGTTGATAACCTTATCGCGTTTCATTACTGCTGCACCTCCTTGGACCTCGTGGCCTTAAGCTGAATCATGGAGATGGCTACGACCAGGATGCAGAAGATAACCGCCTTGGCCTGACCGATGCCCTGCCATGCGATACCGGCACGCGAATAGAACGTGTTGTAGATGTTCAGGGCGAGCATCTCGGTGGAGTGCGCGGGGGCGCCGCCGGTAAGGGCGAGGTTCTGGTCGAACAGCTTAAAGCCGTTGGTGATGGACAGGAACAGGCAGATGGTGATGGTCGGCATCAGGTTAGGGATCTTAACCTTCCAAAACGTCTGCCATGCCGTGGCACCGTCGACCTTGGCGGCCTCGATGTAGTCGGACGGAATGGACTGCAGACCAGCGATGTAGATGATCATCATGTAGCCGACCTGCTGCCACAGGGTCAGGATGATAAGGCCCCAGAAGCCAGCAGCAGAGTTAAGTGCGATGAGCTGGGCGCCCACGTTGGAAAGCAGGCAGTTGATCAGAATCTGCCAAATGTAGCCCAGCACGATGCCACCGATCAGGTTAGGCATAAAGAAGATCGTACGGAAGATGTTGGTGCCCTTGAGCGCTTTGCGGGTGAGCGCCTGCGCAATGGCGAGGGCGATCACGTTGATGAGCACCGTCGACAGGAAGGCAAACGCCACCGTAAAGAAGAACGACGTGGAGAACTGTGGATCGGACAGTGCGCGCACGTAGTTCTCGATACCGACAAAGTGCGCATTGTTGATGGTAATAAACTGGCAGAACGAGAGATAGAAGCCCTGGATAAAGGGGATCACGAACCCGATCATAAACGCCAGGCACGTGGGCAGCATAAAGAGCGGCCACCAGCGCTTGAGTGCTTTGCCCATAATAGGGTCCTTTCAATATGCAGGGGGCGGGCAAACCTACGTCTGCCCGCCCCCTGTCGCTAATCAGATAGCTTGGGCAGCAACTACTTACTCGGAAGCAGCCTTCTCGGTCTTCCAGCCATCAACGAAGGCGTTCTTGACGCCGTCCCACTTGGTGTTGTCGGCAGCATAGGCAATCAGAGCCTGCTTGAGGTTCTTCTTCCACTCCTCAGAGGGGATGTAGACGAAGTCCCAAGCGACGGTCTTCTTGCCGTCCTTAGCCATAGCAACGGCCTGCTGCGAGAAGACGTTGGTAGTCTCCTTGGCGCTCTTGAACGGAGCGGTCAGGCCCATCTTGTCGGCGATGATGCTGGTCGGGGTATCAGCGGTGACGCACCAGTACATGAAGTCCTCGGTGGCCTTCTGAGCATCCTCGGAAGCCTGGGAGCTCACGCACCAGTAGTTCTCGCCGCCGGAGCACAGGCCCTGGTTCTCCTCGCCGTCAACGCCGATGTAGATCGGCAGCATGCCGAGCTGGTCGTCGGTCATACCGGCCTTGGTGAGGTCAGCGTATGCCCAAGAGCCGTTCTGATAGAAGACGGCCTTGCCGGTTGCGAACTCGTTGGTGGCATCGTCGCCGGTCTTGGAGGCAAGCTGCGAAGGATCGCAGGTGGAGTCGGTGATGTACAGGTCGAAAATCTGCTTGAAGTTGTCGAGATACTCGCCCTTGATCTCGTCGTCCTCCTGGTTGTGCTCCTTCTCGAACTCGTAGTAGAGCGGGAGGTTGGCGAGGTGGGTGGTGTATCGCCAGCTGGAGGAGTCATCCATGCCGGCAGAAGTGAAGGCGCCCTCAACGCCAAGCTCGTCCTTGCGGGCCTGAATGTCGTCAGCGCAAGCCTTCAGCTTGTCGAAGGAGTTGATGTCCTCGGCCTTGTAGCCAGCCTTCTCGAGCAGCTGCTTGTTGTAAATGATGCCGTAGCTCTCCTGGACCCAGTCGATGCCCAGATCCTTGCCATCGGACTGCAGAGCCAGGGAGTCGTCAATGAGCTCACCGCGGAGCTTGGTATCGGACAGGTCGGCGCAGTAATCCTTCCAGTTCTTAAGACCGGTGGGGCCGTTGACCTGGAACAGGGTCGGAGCGGAGCTCTTGGACATCTCGGACTTGAGCTTCTCCTCGTAGGTGTTGGAGGCAGCGGTCACGATCTTGACCTCGACGCCCTTCTCCTTCTTATAGGCCTTGGCGATCTCCTTCCACTCCTTGTCGACCTCGGGCTTGAATTGGAGGAAGTAGACCTCGGCAGCGTCACCAGAAGCAGAGGAGCCGGAGCCGGCGGAGCCACCGCAGCCCACGAGACCCAGACCAAGAACCGCAGCCGCGGAACCAGCAAAACCCAGGAACTGCCTTCTGCTCATTTCGTTCTTCATTACAATCCACCCTTTCACACCGTGGCGGCACCCTTTGCCGCCGCCTTCGGAGATTGGCTCGGGGACTTTGCCCCTTTTGCTGATTTGTACAATACGCTATTTGGCTAGTTGTTTGAACAAGTATTACTAGAGCGGTAGAAAAACTTCGGTGAACGGTAATATTCAACTTGATACTTGACAAGTTTTGTATAAACAATTATTTGTTATCGAATGCAGAGAAAACGCCCGGTCAAGCCGATGCATCGTCGGTTTGACCGGGCGTTTTCGCTTTGAGGGCATAAGTCTCGTCAGGCTGCGAGCTAGCCGGCTATCGCTTGGAGTTGACGCGGTAGTGGAAGATCTCGGGATGCGTGCGGGCATGCGTGACCTCAAACAAGATGCCGTCCGAGGTGTACGACTGGCTCTCCATGACGGCGACACAGTTGTACTTACCAAGGTCAAGATAGCTGCAGTCCTCATCGTTGGCGAGCTCGACACTCACCGTACGACGGCTCGCCATCACCTTGACGCCGCGTTTGTGCTCCAGATAGTCGTAAATTGACTTTGCGGCGATCTCGGGCGTCAGACCCTTGGCGATCGACTCCAAAAAGTAACCATGGTCTACTTGGCGCGCATTGCCGTTAAGGCTTCGGACACGCACCACGCGAATCAGCTCCTCGCCCACCTTAAAGCCCAGGCGACGAGAGAGTTGCTCAGTGCAAATCAAATGTTCAAAAGACTTGACCTCGGTCGATGCGACGGCATTGTTGCGTTTTGCGAACTCGCCAAACGACTCAACCTCTTCGAGTGCGCCCAACATGTCGGTTTCGCCCTTAAGCCAAATAACGCGCACGCCCTTGCCGTGTATGGGCTGCACAAACATCCCGTCGGCCAGCATACCCAAGGCGCGACGGACGGTATTGCGCGTGCATCCGAACTCCGCGGTCAGCTCGGCTTCGGTTGGCAGCATCTCCTGAAACGCATAGGTCCCGTTAATGATGCGCGAACGGATCTCACGGTAGATTCCTTCGTAAATCGCTTTTGGCATGACTTCACCTCTACATTATTCATTTCCGGCTAGGCACGATAGCATTTCTTAAAGTTGTTTAAACCGAATATCGGTAAAGCGACAGGATTTAACCGTTGACGGTTTCTGTCATGCCCAAATCGGTTTCGCTCAAAACTGCCGGTACGACAATCGTCTGGTCCTCTACAATGAATCCATTGTTTAAACGTTTCCCCACGCGCAACGCGCCTCGATATTCGGAAGGCAGAACATGCTGCAAAAAATCCAACGCTTTGGCGGGGCAATGTTCGCGCCCGCCATGCTGTTTTCTATATCAGGCCTCATGGTCGGCGTCTCCGCTCTCGCAACGACTGCGGACATCGTCGGCGATCTCGCCGTATACGGAACCCCTTGGTACGCTTTTTGGACCATCATCCAGCGCGGCTCGTGGACGGTCTTTAAACGCCTCCCGCTCCTTTTTGCCGTAGCGCTGCCCATCGGTCTTGCCCAAAAACAACCGGCTCGTTGCTGCCTCGAGGCTCTCGTCGCCTATTTTGCCTACTGCTTCTTTTTGAGCGAGATCATTAAGCTGAGCGGAGACAATCTTGGACTTAAGTACCCGTCGTCTTTGACCTCCGCTAGCGGCATCACCATCATCGACGGCATCAAGACGCTCGACACCGGCATTATCGGCCCGCTGGCGGTATCGGCAACCGTCGTCGCCATCCATGACCGCTTCTACGATGCCAAGGTTCCCGATTGGCTCGGCACCTTCTCGGGCTCCTCGCTGGTCTACCTCATCAGCTTTTTTGCCGTGTTTGCCCTTGCCGCTATCTCGGCCGCCATCGTGCCCTCCGTATACGCAATGACCGAAACGCTGCGCCATGCACTTACGAGCGTCGGCCCCTTTGGCGTGGGCATCTTTGTGCTTTTGGAGCGAGCGCTCGAGCCCATGGGGCTGCACCACCTGCTCTACATGCCGATCTACTACGACAACCTGGTCATTAACGACGGCATCTACGCCACGTGGAGCAGCTTGCTCCCCATCCTCTCCCATAGCACGCGCCCCCTTAATGAGCTTGCGCCGTGGGCCGGTTTTACCGCCACCGGCTGGGTCAAGCTCTTTGGCCTTCCTGCCATCGCAGCTGCGTTCTACTCCACCGCAAAACCCGAGCGCCGCGCCGGCCTCAGGGTCATCCTTGCTCCCGCCATCATCGCCTCGGTGGTTTGCGGCGTTACCGAGCCACTCGAGTTTCTCTTTATGTTCACCCACCCCGGGCTCTTTTTGCTCTACGCCGTCTTATCGTCTTGCCTTGCCACAACCATGAATCTCTTTGGCATCGTCGGCATCTTCTCAGGCGGCCTCATGGAGATGGCAGCCTTCAACTTTATTCCGCTCATGCGCACGCATGCCGGTGCCTATCTTTTGGCGCTCGGTATCGGCCTTGCCTTTAGCCTCATCTTTTTTGTTAGTTTTCGAGCACTCATCTTGGTCTATGACCTTAAGACGCCGGGCCGCGAGGATCATGTCGCCAATCGCGCGGCAATCGATCGTTTAACGGAAAGCGGCTTTGCCAAAGAGCAATCTCCCAACGACGAGGTCGATAGTCGATCCGATCAAGATCACGTCCTCGCTGAGCGGGTAATTCAGCTTTTAGGTGGCGTTGGCAATATCGTGGGCGCAACCAACTGCGCCACGCGCCTGCGCGTCGAGGTCGCAGACCCTTCCATCGTTGCAGATAACGCATCATTTGTCGCGGTGGGCGCCAAGGGCCTCATCATTACGGGCAAGACCGCCCAGGTGGTCATCGGCATCTCCGTTCCCCGCGTTAAAGAGCATTTTGACCAGATCATGGGCCTCGAGCCGGGATTTGTGCCCACCACCTCGGCCTCCCCTGCCGCCAGCGCAGCCCATAAGCGCGGCGATATCTGCTTCTTCGATATCGACGGAACGCTCGCCTGGCAAGACCCCAGGCTCGCCCAAGACCTTCCCGAAGACGAGCGGGACCTCTCCCCCTATCCCAACGAGGCGGTTTCGCAGGCAATCCGCGAGTTTGTCGCCAACGGCAACATGGCCTTTATCTGCACGGGACGCACCCTGAGCTGCATCCACCCCAAACTTCTTGAGCTGCCCTGGACCGGCATCGTCTGTCTTGCGGGCGGTTACGCCGAGATCAACGGACACGCAGTTCGCGATCTGTCGATGACGCCCAGTATGCTGCAGCGTCTTGCCCCCTACCTTGAGCAATCGGGCGAGGTCATCCGCTTTGAGGGCCTCAACGGCGTTGTGCGCATGAGTGCCGATGCCCCCGATGCTCCCGGATACGCGCGCACCCTGGGCGACGCAGTCACGCAGCTGCAACATTACAGTGCCTACAAGATCTTGATGTCTACATCGCTCGCCAACCACATCGCTCAAGATAAGGCACTTGAGCCGTTGTTGTGCTTTAACGAGCTCGAACTCGAGGTAACCGAAATCTCGCCCCGCGAATGCACGAAGCGCGGGGGCATCCAGTCTGTACTCGACGCCCTCGATCCCCACCACGGAACCGTATACGGCATCGGCGACGCCAGCAATGACGTCTCGCTGATGAACGCCGTCGATGTCGGTATCGCCATGGGCAATGCGCCAGACTATCTCAAAAAGCGCGCCGACTACATCACCGACTCGGTCGACAAAGATGGCGTCGTCAAGGCGCTCGAGCACTTTAGGCTTATATAAGCAGCCGGCACGCGCACGCGTCCCGTTTCTCCAAATCGCCAAAACAGACGCGCCGGCAACTCCAATGTGGCAATATGGTATCTGCACACCGCAACGATGTAACCCAAGAAAGAATGCGAGAACCCGTGTCCAGTCCGTTTACCAGCTTTTTAGCCCAGCACTTTGACCAGATTAACGACTATCTGGCCACGTTCTTTGACGGACAGGCGACCTCTGCCGATATCGAGCGCTACCTGTATGCGCCGCTCTCGGCTTTTACGGCCAACGCCGGCAAGCGCCACCGCCCGCTTATCTGTATGCTCGCCGCAACCGCAGTGGGCGGCAGCTTTGAGAGCGCCCGCAGCGCCGCGGCAGCCATCGAGCATTTCCAGTCGGGCGCGCTGATCCACGACGACATCGCCGACAACGGACAGCTTCGTCGAGGCAAGCCCTGCATGCACCTTACCGAGGGCACGGGGCTTGCCATCAATTGTGGCGACCTGGCGCTCACCATGGTCACCAAGACGGTTCTCGACGACCCTACGCTTGAGTCCGACGTGAAGCTGCGCGTGCTCCACGAGCTTACCGAGATGATCGTCCGCACCATCGAGGGTCAAGCACTCGACCTGGGTTGGGTCCGTGACGGGCGCTTTGATATCTCGGTTGATGACTACCTGGACATGGCGACGCACAAGACCGCGTTTTACAGCGGAGCCACGCCGCTTGCCGCCGGAGCCATTATCGGCGGCGGCAGCGATAAGCAAATCGAAGCGCTGCGCGCCTTTGGCCTGCACACGGGCCTTGCCTTTCAGATTCAGGACGACCTGCTCAACCTTGTCGGCACTAAGGAAGCCGCCAACAAGGACTTCCGCACCGACATCACCGAGGGCAAGCGCACGCTTGTCGCCGTACATGCCCTCTCTGATGAGCGCTACCACGACGAGGTCGAGGCGATTCTTTCCTCGGGCACCGATGATCCCGTGCAGCTCGCACGCGCCGTGGAGATCTTCCAAGAGACCGGCTCCATCGATTACGCCCACACTTACGCGCTCGACCTGACCGCTAAGGCCAAAGCGGCCATCGAGAACGTTGAGCTTGATCCGCACGCACGCGAGCTGTTCCTCTCCATGGCAGATTTCTTTGTGGAGCGCCTTAACTAACGGGGGTTATAAAACCTGTCAGCAGCGTATTTAGGCACAACTTGCTACACTGTTGAGTGCATGTTTATGCATCCCTTTGCGTTGTCTATCCGACAGACGCTCAAATAGTACGAATGGTACGCCGAAAGGGGTTCGTTCATGGAACCTATTACAACGGGCATGCAAGGAGCAGCCGTCGAGGACGTGCAGTCTCGTCTCCTGCAGCTCGGCTACACGATTGATGCCGCCGAAGTCACCGACAAGTACTTTGGAGCCACCACTGAGCAGGCCGTCAGCACCTTCAGGCTCGACAGCGGCCTTGCTGCCGGTCATGCCGTCGATATCCCCTGCTGGAGCGCCCTTGTAGACGCTTCGTATAAGCTGGGCGACCGCACCCTCTATCTGCGCATGCCCAATTTCCATGGCGCCGATGTGCAGGCCCTGCAGCGCGCTCTCAACGTTTTGGGCTTTGCCTGTGGCGAAGACGACGGCTACTTTGGTCCGCATACCGAGGCCGCCCTGCAGCAGTTCCAGGAAAATGTCGGCCTGTTTGCCGACGGCATGGCCTTCCAGGACACCTACGCCTACATCAACCGCCTGCACCATGTGTGGGAGGGCAAGCCCTCGGTCACCGAAGCCGAGTCCCGCATCGGTTTTGCTCGCGCCGCCAACGTGCTCGAGCGTTTCCAGATTGCCGTTATCGGCGAGGACCCCATCGCACGCAGCGTTGCGTCGCGCATGTGGAATATCGCCACGGCAACGACCGACAACAGCGGCATGATGCTCTGCGACTCCGAGGTCCCAACCGACGTTGACCTGGTGCTCGAGATCGCAAGCGACGAGCTGCCCGCCGACGCCGCACCGCGCGCCACGATTGCCCTCGCCGAGTGCCACAACCTGGCCCAGCGCATCCGCACTGCCAATGTCGCCGCACAGCAGAAGCCGGCACGCATTCGCATTGAGCTCACGGGCATGACGCGCTACAACGGCACCTTCACGGCCAGCGACGCGCAGACACTCGCCGTACGCCTGCTCGATGGCGTTTGCGATGCCCTCGCAGATTAGGTAAACTAAACGAGTTGCTTTTGGGCAACACCACACATTGGGACGTAGTTCAACGGTAGAACTCCGGTTTTTGGTGCCGGCTGTTGGGGGTTCGAATCCCTCCGTCCCAGCCCTTAAGAACACAGCGCTCCGGGCCCTTATGAACCTGGAGCGCTTTCTTGTGGGCAAGCGGAGGGATTCGAACCCGCAAGGGTGCGGAGCTGAGGAAACGCGAAGCGTTTTCCAGCGCAGCACGCAAGGAGCGAAGCGACGCAGCGGGGCGCGGCCGCCGAAAAGGCGGACGCGGAATCCCTCCGTCCCATACCAGTCGAGAACACCTCGCATCAAGAAATATCAGCCCAGTTCCGAAAAGCGAGCCGCCATCTACAAAATGGCGCGTGGCCCCGGCGGACCGGGCATTAAGCTTGTCGCGAGTTCCGCACGCAAAGAAGGCCACGCGACCTCGATGTTTTGGACGTGACAGCGAGAGGGGTCCTGGTATGGCAAGGTGACGTGAAACAAGGCGGCGCTGACCTTCTGGTCGCGCCGCCGAAGTTGAACGTCAGATTGCCGTGCCAGGGCCCCTCGCAGCGTCAGGAAGACCGCCGTTCGGTAGAACGGCGGAATCTAGTTGTTCAGCATGCGGTCGAAGCTTCCCGAGTCGCCATCCCGATAGTCGGCGGTCATCAGAATCTCCTGCGGAATGCGCCCGCCCTCACGTAGCACGTTGCGGAACTGCACGCGCGTGACCATGGGCAGATCTTTGATCGTCGCTGCCAGGTTCTGCGGCACACCCTGGTTGGCAGCTGCGGGCTCGCACTCTCCGCCGGCCTTCACGCGACGCTTATGCTCGGCGAGCATAGCGCGATACATGCCGGCATGCAGGCGAATCTCAACCACATTGGCATTGCGAGCCTGCTCGACGATGCGCGCACCCTCGCGGTCGATGTCGCCCACGTAGTAGACGTAGTTAAAGCGATAGCCAATCTCGGCCAGATAATCGTCCAGGGCATGCGAGACGCTCGCCTTGCATCCGCCGCCAAAAATCACGCCGCCCACCTTGATGCCAAAGAGCTTGGCGTGCTTGCGGCCACGCAGCAGCCTGACGATCTCGTCGTAGGTGTCCAGGTTCTCGACCATAATGAACGGCTTGTCGGCTCCCAGCGTAAAGAAGCCCGTAAAGTGCACGGGGCGATTGGGGGCGACCTTGATCGCCTGCATGCTGATGCCCTTTTCGGTCATACGCCTGATCAGGCGCTCACCGTGCTTGCCGTCAAAAGCCTTCTCGTCGTTAAAGATCTGGTAGGCACGCTGGCGGCGCGAGGCAACCGGCGTATCGGCACCTCGGTTCTGCTCGATCCAAGCCTGGATGATTGCGATTTCCTCGGCAATCTTGCGGTTGGACATCTCGTTGTGCTGAGTGCGCTGCGGAGCCTTTTTGCCGTCCTTGCCCTCGACCTTTACGATCTGTGTCTGCTGCTCCTTGATCTTGGAGAGCGCCGTAGGCGTAGGGACAACCTTGAGCAGCTGCCTGCCTAAAACGCGGGCAAGGGCAAACGCCGAGACCTCGCCGTGGGCGGACGACTTGGGCTGCTGGGCAGCAGTATCTGCTGCGGCAGACTCCGGCTTCTTCTGAGACTTGCGCTTAGAATCGCCCTGGGAATTGCGCTCGTGCTTCGGCATAGACGCCTGCTTCTGCGGACGATCGAACTTGCTCTCCTTCGCCGGCTGGCGCTTAGGCTGCCCCGAAGAAACCTCGGCCTTCGCATCCTCGTTCTGCGGCGTGGCCTTCTCGGTTGCAGTCTCGGCATGGGAACTGCGGCCCCCACGATGGCGACGGCGGCGAGGCTTGCTCGACGTGCCCTGCTCCGCCTGCTCATCAGTAGGCTGCTGGCCCTGAGTCTCCGTATCGGACGCAACCTGCTCATCAACAGGCTTCTGTTCACGAACTTCCGACTCGGCAGGCTTCACGGCCTTCTCGGCCCTCACCTCCGGAACCTGATTAACCTTCTCCTGACGCTTTACGGGGTACGCGCGACCTGCAAAGCCGCGACCGGGACGACACGAGTCTGAGGCCTTCTTGGCCGGCTTCTCGGAATCGTCCGCAACCTCGGCAGTCTCTTCGGCCTCGCGCATAACATCCTGCTGTTCGGCCCTAAAATGCGCACCGCGGCGACGCTTGGGCTCCTGGATCTTAGCATGCTCTTGAGTGCGAGTCGGCTCCTGCATCCCGGCGGGCTTTTCCTCGACGGCCTCGGCATCCGTCTCGCCCTTTCGAGCAACGGCGCGACGGAAGCGCTCCTGCTGGGCGCGGCGCTGCGCATCGCGCTTGCCACCCCCGCCAAAACCGCCGCGTCCTGCCTTGGCCGTAAAGGCACGCACGACGTTCTCATCGAGCAACTCATCGGTATCGACATGCTCACGCGGAGCAGCTTCTTCCACAGCAGGCACGTCGGCGGAATCCTCGACGACAAAATCTTCGACGGACTCGGCAGGCTGCTCCTGGACATCGCGGATCTCGGCATTGATGGTATAGAACGCCGGGCGCCCGTTAATGCCGCTACCCTCGATCTTTGTCACGATATTTGCCGCGATAAGCTCATCGCGCATCGCCTTGGTGTCACATTCCTTATCGACGGAGCGAAAAATTTGCGCCAGCGCACTCGACTTAATCTTGAGCGCCTTGCGGCAGAGCAGGTCGTAGGCAATCAGCTTGGCACGCTCGGCAGAAAGCGACGTCTGGCTGCTCAGACGCTCAGCCAGGGCATCGACATTATTTTGGTTATCGGAATATACCGTCTTGGCCACGGGGCCCCTTTCATATGTACACATATACGTCTATATGGTACAACGCGCGCCCTTATCCACGCAAAACATCTGCGAGAACACTCGAGCGTCACCCGCTTTTGCATGAAAAAAGGACCGAGCCCGCGAAGTCGCGGACCCGGTCTTTCCGAGTCATATAGATGTGACGTTCAACTCGTCAGGTCGACTAAGCCTTGGCGGCCTCGGCGTCGGCAGGAGCCTCAGCGGCAGCGGCGCGGCCGTACTCGGCCTTGCCCATCTCGGACCACTCGGGCTCCTCGTCGGGCATGGAACCGGCCTCCTTGCCGAAGAGCTCCTTGAGGCAGTTGACGGCGACGATGAGGCCCAGGACCATCAGCAGGACGGCGAAGACAAGCTGCAGACCCTTGGTGGCGGCGACGGAGACGGCGGCCGTGGTGGCGGTAGCCGGGATGGTGCCGAAGAAGCCGTAAGCCTGGACAGCGGCCATGCAGCCCATGGCGCTCTGGACCAGCGAGGTGAAGGTGCAGCAGAGCAGGAAGACGACGGGCACGTAGAGCATCCAGCCCTTGCGGCCGGTGCACTTGCAGAACACGGCGAGGGTGATCATGGTCATGCCGCCGAGCAGCTGGTTGGAAGCACCAAAGAGCGGCCAGATGTTGGCATAGCCACCAAAAGCGAGGGCGAGACCGGGAAGCAGGGTGACGACCGTGGCGAACCAGGGGTTGCCGAGGACCTTCATGTAGCCGGCCTTGGACTCGATGGCCAGGGCGTCGTTGGTCTGGGCAAAGAACTCGGAGAACGAAGTGCGGGCGATGCGGGCGACGGCGTCGAGCGAGGTCAGGGCCAGAGCGGAGACGTTCATGGTCATAAAGACGGTAGCGAGCGTGCCGTCAACACCGAAGGCCTGCATACCGCGGGAGATGCCGGCGGCGAAGATCTGGAACGGGGTGGAAGCGACACCGGCGTTGAGGGCGCCGGTACCGGCGGTGTTCATGTCGGAGAACATGATGCCAGCGACGATGATGGCAAGGATGCCGACGAAGGACTCGACAATCATGGCGCCGTAACCGACCTTGACGGCGTCCTGCTCCTTCTCGACCTGCTTAGAAGAGGTGCCGGAAGAAACGAGGCTGTGGAAACCGGAGAGAGCACCGCAAGCGACGGAGACGAACAGGACCGGGAACATCATGCCGGAGGCAGTGGAGAAGCCGGTGAAGACCGGAGCGGTGATAGTGGCCTGACCGTTGACGCCCAGGACGACGATGCCGAGGACAGCGCAGACGATCATGACGATCATCATGATGGAAGTGAGGTAGTCACGCGGGGTCTTGAGCATCTGGATGGGCATAGCGCCAGCGAAGACAAGGTAGACCATGACGACGGCGAACCACTGGAACTTATCCAGGTAGACCGGGAACTGCATACCGACGGCGAACATGAGAACCATGAGGACCACGCCGGTGACGAACTCGGCAGCGCCGGTGAGGTTGAACTTCTTCTGGGCCCAACCAAAGGCGATAGCGACGAAGGTGAACAGGATGGAGATGGTACCAGCGCAGCCGGCGGCATAGGACTTGGTGAAGTCGATGGCACCGGTAGCAGCACCAGAAGCGTCAACGGCCGGGGTGAACATGAACGTCTTGCAGACCATGTCGGTGAAGGCGGCGATGACGATGATGCAGAACAGCCAGCAGAACAGCAGGAACAGGCGACGGCCGGTCTTGCCGATGTACTTTTCGATGAGCTGAGCGAGCGACTTGCCGTTGTTCTTCATCGAGGCGTACAGGGCACCAAAGTCATGGACGGCACCAAAGAAGATGCCGCCGACGAGGACCCAGAGCACGACGGGCAGCCAGCCAAAGGCCATGGCGACGATCGTACCCGTAACAGGGCCAGCACCGCAGATCGAGCTGAACTGGTGCGAGAACGCGGTGAAGGCGGAGACGGGCGAGAAGCTGTTGCCGTCCTTCATGCGCTTGGCCGGCGTGAGGGCCTCTTTGTCAACGCCCCACTTGTTGGCCAGCCATCGGCCATAGCCCAGATAGCCGCAGGCGAGCACCGCCGCGGCCACAACCATGAGCAAAACTCCGTTCATTACATTTCCTCCTCTAAAAAGAACTTCCTAGACATAAAAAATGAGGGCCGTCGGTTGCGCTCGACGGCCCTCATCTTCATCAGCCGCCCGTTATCGTACGGGCTAGCTGTATGTGCTAACCCGCATCAGATAATTACTACGCTGATAATGTTTAGCTGATGCGTGAACATGTCTAAGAAATCCTCTTCAATCATGATGTGAACGATCCGTGCGTGTTCACATCCCCCAGTGGTTGAAAAGGAGTATGAAACTTTAGTTACCTAAAGTCAACGCAAATTTGTAATGAATTTTCAACTTTTTTTGAAATTCTCGGTATAAAACGCCACTGACCTCGGACTTTACCCCACGACAGTTTTTGCATGAGAGATGCCCCTGAGAGCCGCGGGAGCCGGGCGGAGGGGCCGGATATAAGGTTTATCACGAGTTCCGCACGCAAAGAAGGCCACTTAATGTGGCCTTCGTCTTGCGCAGGACTGTAGAGCAGGAAACCTTATATCCGGCCCCTCCGTCCGGGGACCGCGCCGTACCAGCTACAGCGTCATGTTTGGATCGGCGTCGACGTCGAACGGCGAGATTTCACCTCGGTCGAATTTACGGCGAGCGACCTCCGCAATCATAGCTGCGTTATCGGTACAGGCAGACAAGGGCGGCACCGTTACACGAATCCCCTGACGCCCAAGCTTCTTGATCATCATCTCGCGCAGATGCGGGTTGGCCGAGACGCCGCCACCGATGCAGTATTCCTTGCATCCGGTAGCGTGCAGTGCGTTTTTGGCCTTCTTGTACTGCACGTCAAAGACAGCTGCCTCAAACGAAGCCGCCAGATCGGGCAGGTGAATCGTGCGACCGGCCTTGGTCTCTTGCTCGATGTAGAGCGTCACCGCCGTCTTGAGGCCCGAAAGCGAGAAACGGTAGTCCCCCCTGCTGTTAAGCGCACGGGGGAAATCGATCGCCTTGGGGTTGCCCGTCTCGGCCAGCTTGGAGATGATGGGGCCACCGGGATAGCCCAGACCCAACGCCTTGGCCACCTTGTCGAAGGCCTCGCCCACAGCATCGTCGAGTGTCTCACCGAGCACCTCGTAGTCGCCCCACGCCTTCACGTGCACGAGCATGGTGTGCCCGCCCGAGACAAGCGTGAAGATGAACGGCGGCTTGAGGTCGGGCTGCGCCAGCAAGTTGGCAAACAGGTGCCCCTCCAGATGGTTGACGCATACGAGCGGCTTACCGGCAGCGTAGGCAAAGCCTTTGGCAAAGGCAACGCCCACCACGAGGGCGCCCACCAGGCCCGGACCCTGTGTCACGCCCACGGCGGCAAGCTCGCTGGGAGCAATGGCCCCGCCCTCAAGACCAAGCGATGCTGCGGCATCCTCGAGCGCCGCATCCACGACACTCACAATCACCTCAACGTGTTTGCGCGAGGCGATCTCGGGCACCACGCCGCCAAAGCGGGCATGAAAATCAATCTGTGTCGACACCTGGTTGGCCAGCATATTGCCATCCGCATCGATAATCGCCACGGCCGTCTCGTCGCAGGAACTCTCGATAGCGAGCACTAGGCGGCGGCGCTCAATTTCGGCACGCTCCCCCTCTGAGCGCCCAGGCGCAGGCAGCGGCCATACGCGCTGCTCTGCCGCCGTCGGCTCGGGCGAAGCATTGTCGACCGGAAGCACGAGGGGCAGCGGAGCCGTCATGACGATGGCATCCTTGCCGGCACCATAGTAGCCGCGGCGCCGTCCTGCCTCGGTAAAGCCCAGAGCGTTATAAAGCGCGATCGCTCCCTCGTTGCCGTCCTCGACCTCGAGCGAAGCCGTGGTGCAGCCGAGCATCTGGGCATCATAGCTCACGTGCGACAGCAGCTTGCGGGCAATGCCCTCACGGCGATGTGCCGGGTCGACGGCGACATCCAGAATCTGCACATCACCGTCCACGACCATACCGCCGGCAAGGCCCAGCAGCTTGCCGTCGTCGTGTGCCACCCACCAACTACGCGGTGCAGCGACGTCCTCGCTCAGTTCGGACAGGAACATGCCCGGCGTCCACGCCTCGTGTCCGGCACCTTCAAAGCAGGCAGCCTCCAGCGCGCTCGCGCCCTCGGCATCCGCCGCGCCCATGGGACGGAACTGCAGATGACGACCGGCGAGCTCATCGGCAACGCCCGTAATTTCGCTCTGTGCACTCTCGGCAAGACCAAGACGCTTGCGCTCGTTTTCCTCGGCATCCGAAAGGCGCGTGTAAATCGGCAGGACGCGAGCCGGATCGCCGTCACCCGCAGCGTGCGCGAGCAGCAAGCCCTCGCCCGAAGGCCACCACAGGTCGCGCTCCACGCAGCGGGCGGTCTCGTCCTCACCCAGCAGCTTGCCATAGCGCACGAGACCGTCACCGGTCAGCTGAACCTGGTCCCAGCCCGCTGCTTGGCGCCACTCATCGAGCGCCACGGCGGCCTTGACCACGTGTTCGCGCTCAAATTGACGCTCGGGACCCTCATCGACCAGCATATACAGCGCCGGATATACCTCACCGCGCATAGCATCGGCCAAGATACCAAGCTTGCCGCGCACGCCAGCCTTCCACGCCGTCCAAGCGCAAGCGTCGAGCGTCGACACGCCCAGCAGCGGAACATTGGCACCACGCGCGAGGCCCTTGGCAGTGGAGATGCCGATGCGCACACCCGTAAAGGACCCCGGGCCGCGACCGACCACATAGCAACCAACATCGCTGCGATCCAGACCGGCTTGAGCCAGCACGCCATCAACGGTATTCACGAGCTCAACGTTGGCGTGACGGCGACACATGTGGTCGCCACTCACGAGCTTCGTCTCGCCCGTCTGCCCATCAATCCAGCTTGCCGCGCAGGCAAGCATGTCGGTCGAGGTATCGAGCGCCACCACCAGCGCGTTGTCGTTATGCAAGCTCATCTTGTACAGCCTTATCAATCAAATGGGAAAGCTCCATTGCGCGGTCACCGTGCGCCTCAAGCGTTATCGTTCGCACATCGCTGTCGCCCTCATCACGCTTGAGCGTCACCGAAAGATACTCATCCGTCAGCTCGTCCTGGAATTGTTCGCCCCATTCCAGCAGGCAAGCACCCTCATAGCCCAGCACATCGAAAATGCCCGTATCCTCGAGCTCGTAGGCATGCTCCAGGCGGTATAGATCAAAGTGAAACAGCGGAATACGACCTTGATCGTGAACGGCCATGAGCGCAAACGTAGGACTCGTAACCATATGCCCATCGCCCAGCCCGCGCGAGACGCCCTTGGTAAAGTGAGTTTTGCCCACTCCCAGGCCACCGGTCAGGATGAGCACATCGCCGTCCTCAAGGCACGGTGCAATTAGCTCGCCAAAGTACTCCGTATCGGCAGCGCAAGTCGTTTTGTAAGTACCTACCCCCAGGCGCTCCAGGGACATATATGCTCCTTATTATTCCGAGGCGTCCTCTGGTGCGGGATGTCGCTCCAGATAATCGCCCAGCATCTTAAAGTCTTCCTCCAGCAGCTCCTGCCACGCCGGATTGCGCAGCGCTGCTGCCGGATGAAAAGTGGGCATTACTACAAAATGCCCCATCTGGTGGAACCTGCCGCGCAGCTTAGTAATGCCAATCTCGGTCTTAAGCACAAAGTGCGTCGCGGGGTTGCCGAGCGTCACGATAATATCAGGCCAGATGCTTCGAATCTGCTCACGCAAAAACGGCGAGCAAGCCAGCACTTCCTCGGGACGCGGATTGCGGTTTCCCGGCGGGCGGCACTTAAGCACGTTGGCAATGTAGACGTCTTCGCGTTTGAGCCCCGCCAGCGACAAAATGCCGTTGAGGTCCTCGCCTGCCGCCCCCACAAAGGGCTCGCCCTGCAAATCCTCATTGCGGCCCGGCGCCTCACCAATAAACATCACGCGAGCGCGGGGGTTTCCCACGCCAAACACGATATTGTGACGCGACTGGTAGAGCTGGCAGAGGTGACAATCGCCCAGAACGGCCTCAATTTCCTCGAGTGCGACCTCACGTGGTGCCTGATGGGTATGGCCGGGGATGTGCATGACGCCCATAGCGGCTCCTACACGTAGACCTTGTCGAGACGCATGCCAAAGCCGCAGGCGACCTCGTAGTTAATCGTGCCGCGTAGGCGCGCCATCTCGTCCATAGTGATCTCGGCATCGCCATCGCGGCCGACAATAATCATCTCGTCACCATACTCGGCCTCGGGAATCTCGTGTGCCGGGTTGGACTGAATGGCGACCATAAACTGGTCCATGCAGATATTGCCAACCTGATGCACGCGCTCGCCGCGATACAGCACATCCATACGATTGGAAAGCGTACGCGATAGGCCGTCGGCATAACCGATCGGCAGCGTGCAGATCTGAACGCGCGTACGCGGTACGCGGTAGGTAAAACCGTAGCCCACGCCCTCACCCATCGCAGGGTGTGCCACGCGCGTCACGCGCGCATGGACGCTCATAACGGGATCAAGCTGCATCACGCGGCCACTCAGCTCGCACGGTTGCATGCCATACAAGCCAACGCCGGCGCGGATCATATCAAAATGCATCGAGGGGTCGAGCATCGAGGACGGCGTGTTGGCGCAGTGCACGATACCGCACTCAAAACCCGCATCCTTAATGGCCTGAACGGCCTCGGTAAAGCGCTGACACTGCAGCTTGTAGTCCCAGCCCGAAGGTTCATCGGCCGTGGCGAAGTGCGTAAATACGCCGTCGCACTGAATACCGCGATGGAAATTTATACCGCGGACAAAGTCGAGCACCTGCGTGTAGTGAACGCCGATACGATTCATGCCCGTCTCGATGGCGAGATGATACTTGCCCACTTTGCCCGCCGCGACGGCACATTCGCCATACGCAAGAGCAAAGTCAGACGTATAGACCGAGGGCATGATATCAAACTCGAGCAACGTCGGAATGGCCTCGATAGGCGGCTCGCTTAGGATGAGGATGGGTTTCGTAATCCCGCCCTGTCGGAGCTCAACGCCCTCGTTAACCGTCGCCACGGCAAACATGTCGGCACCGGCCGAATACATGATCTTGGCGCACTCAACAGCTCCATGACCATAAGCATCGGCCTTGACCACGAGCACAGGCGCTGACGTGGATTCAGCAAGTTCTTATAGGCCCTCGTGTTGCGACGGAGCGCCCCACGGTCGATCTCGACCCAGGACCAGCGCGTCAAATCGGCTTTATTCATGATTAGTCATCCGACCCTTCGTCCATGATTCCCAGATCTTCGAGCGCATCCTTTGCCGCCAGCTCCATGGCAGGACCGATCAAGTCGATAAGATCGGTCGCGATAACGCTCTTCTCACCATACTCCGTCGCCGCGGCAAAACCGGCGTAGCTGTGAAGTGCGACGGCGTACGAATACAGCAACTCCCAACGATCCATCTCGTCGCGCATGGTGGCAAGCGTGCCGGCCAAAATACCCGCGAGAACATCACCCGAACCGGCAGTTGCCAGAGAAGCCGGACCCGAGAGCGGCAGCAGCACACGCTCAACGCCACAGATAGCCGTCGTCGGCCCCTTGGCAATGACCACCAGATTGTCGGAACCTGCAGCCCAGACAACCTTCTGCGCCGCCGCAATCGCGGTACCAAGGTCGTTCACCTCGTCACCGGCAACCAGACGCGAAAGCTCACGATAGTGCGGCGTCATAACCAACGGCTGCTCGCGACGATACATCTCGGGGTTGCTATCAATACCGTCAATGGCAATCTTAGCAAGGCAGTTGAGTGCATCGGCGTCTAAAATAAGCGGCACATCAAGCTCGAGCAAGCCCGAAACCACCTGCATAGCGCCGGCAGACGTCGTCATACCGGGACCGCACAGTACACAGCTGTACTTCTTTGCAATCTCGCACACCGTCATGCGCGCAGCGGCGCCAAAGGAGCCGCGGGAATCAGACGGAATAGCAAAGACGGGAATCGAAGGAAGTGCCATGCGAATAAGATTGGCGCAGGCGTCAGGAGCCGCGACTGCCACGTAACCAGCACCCGCGCGAGCTGCAGACTTGGCCGCCATAATGGCAGCACCAGGATATTGCGCAGATCCGGCGACGATAAGCACAGAGCCACGGGAATACTTATCGATATTCGTAGGTAGTGGAGCAAAGTAATCGACTAAGTCACCGGGCTCGACAATCTCGGCGGCGTGGTCGACATCATCGATGACCTCGTCAAGACGGTCGTAAAGATTGCCGCAGATCAAATCGCCAGCATACTCAGGGCCATCAGCGCTATACAGACCAATCTTGGGCGCAATCATCGTCACCGTATGCTCGGCACGAATGCAGTCGTCATCAACAACGCCCGTCTCGGCATTCAGGCCCGAGGGGACATCAATGGATACGACACAATCGGCGCATTCATTGACCGTAGGAATCCAGATGGAGAACGGCGCACGCAGATTCCCGTGGAAACCGGTACCAAAAATGGCATCGACAACAACATCGGCCTTATCGATCAAAACCTCGAGTTCGTCACGCGAGGGGCCGACGCAAACGTGCACATCGCGGCCGGCAGTACGACGAGCAACATGACGTGCCAGAGCAGCAGGAATCTCATCCGGCTCAACCGGAGAAACGATATCGACGTCCACACCCTTATGGCTCAGAATATCGGCGGCAACCCAACCGTCGCCGCCATTATTACCAAAACCGACCAGAACGAGAACCCGATCGGGATTGAGCTTCAAGACCTCGTTGGCGGCAAACTCACCCGCTAGCTCCATAAGCTCGGCCTTCGAAGTCCCTTCGCGTTCGATGATATCCTCGAGACGAACGACTTCTTCGGTACTCAAAACCGGTTTCATCTATGCTCCTAGCGTATCTTGCGAAGCATCGCCCAGGTGCTCCGTCAATGCTGAATTCTGCAGCTGCTCAAGCTCATCTAAAACAGAGCGAGCCTCTTTAAATGTCTGCGCTACGCGTTTCTTGGTACTCACCTTTTCCTCTTTTGGCTTAGGCCGAGCATCTTCGGTAATCGCGATGGCATTCGCAACGGCTAAGTCTCCTGTAAGCGTAATGGAAAGAGCGACCTCAACAACACCCAGCTCTTGAGCGATCTCGAGAGCACGGCCCGAAAGCAGCGCTTTCGGTTTGCCGAGTTTATCACGCGTAACCGAAACATCCTTGCGACCAACGCCTTGACTAAAACCCGTGCCGAGAGCTTTAAGTACCGCCTCGCGCGAAGCAAAGCGGCTGGCATAGTGAGCAGCGGGGCGCGATGATGCATCACAATACGCACGCTCTTCTTCGGTAA
Organism: uncultured Collinsella sp.; assembly: GCA_902491935.1. Classification (GTDB taxonomy): domain Bacteria; phylum Actinomycetota; class Coriobacteriia; order Coriobacteriales; family Coriobacteriaceae; genus Collinsella. Next base: position 216 of record CABUJN010000018.1, on the reverse strand, counting down.
ACACACGCCGAGCAAACGACGGCGTCTTTTCAAGTATTGATTTCATACGGGAAATCTCGACGATATCAACGCCGATACCAGCTTCAGCCATGTTCACCTCCATATCGCACAGACTAAGTTATTGTAGCCCGTTCACAGAAGATGCGACAAACGAGGGTTATAAAACACAGCTACTATGTGAGACAAGAGCCCGTAAACGCAAAAAGGGGGAGGCCG